>NZ_JBPCHW010000005.1:0-258966 GCF_051011795.1 Chryseobacterium sp. RLHN22 | reverse complement strand
AGAAATAAAACAATACATCACTTATTACAACAACGACAGAATACGATTAAATCTAAATGGAAAGAGCCCGGTACAGTACCGAACTCTTTTCTTTAATAATTTTGTCTAAACTTTTGGGTGCAGTCTACTTTTAAAGCGAGAGTTTTGTATTTTAATTTTTAACGATTTGTGCATCCTGATCGACGATTGTTTTACCGTTTTGATCGATTACAACCAATGTATAAGGAGCTTTTTTGGCTGAAGCAGTAAGATAGTTTCTCCAAACCTGATAAATAGTTCCGTTGTTATTGAATTCAAAATGATAATTTCCTCCCGAGCCATCGGGAATTAATTCTCCGTTGCTGATAATCATAGCCGGTTTTGCAGTGATTTTCGTATTTGCTCCCCAAGATTGATACAGGTAGTTTCCGTTGGGTTGTTTGTCGATTCTTACCTTAAATTTTTTTGTTTTGATAATGACGGTTTTAGGAACGTTTTGAAAATATACGGTTCCGTTGTCTTTGATTGGGTTTGGTTTTAAATCATTAGCTGAAACCAATGAAAACTGAGCAATACATAAAGTTCCTAATAATAATTTCTTAATCATTTTTTATTTGTTTTTAAATTATAAAAGGACGAATCAAATTTAAAGCCAATAATAATATTTAAAATCTTTTTTAGCTAAAAATAAATGCTTAATAAGCTTTAATTTCAGCCTCCATCTCAACCTCAAAATTCTGTGTGTAATGTGCAAAAGCCTCTTCTAAGCTATTAAATTTACCTTTAAATTCATCAATATTACAGTCCTGAAGAATATTTCCTTTGTGAATAAGAATGACACGCGTACAGAGCGCCTCAACTTCCTGCATGATATGAGTAGAAAGTAAAACCGTTTTTTCTTGACCAATTTCCTTCACCACATTCCTGATTTCAAGAATTTGGTTAGGGTCTAATCCGTTGGTAGGCTCATCTAAAATCAACAAATCCGGCTGATGAATAATCGCCTGAGCTAAACCAACTCTTTGCTTGTAACCTTTAGAAAGCTGGCCTATCTTTTTTGATTTTTCAGGAGTAATTCCGACCAGTTCTATAACCTCATCAACTCTTGACTGTGCAATTTTGTGGATATTGGCTACAAACTGAAGGTATTCTTTCACATACATTTCCAGATAAAGAGGATTGTTTTCGGGAAGAAAACCAATTTTCTTTTTGCTCTCAATTTCGTTTTCGGTAATATTCTTTCCGTTGAAAATAATTTCACCGTTATCAATTTTCAAAGCACCGACAATCGATTTCATTAAGGTCGATTTCCCTGCTCCATTCGGACCTAACAGACCTATAATCTCATTTTTTTCAATCGAAATATTAATATTGTTAAGAGCGGTTTGCTCACCAAACATCTTTGTTAAATTATTTACCTGAAGAGACATAATACAATGAAATATTTTCACAAAAATAGAAATAAAAAAACTCATTCAATAAGAATGAGTTGCGATATCTTGAAAAAACAGAAATTATCTTCTTTTTTTTGTTGTTTTGGATGGAGTTTTTGTTGAAGCAGGAGTCTGATTTTGGTTATATTGAGTCTGAACTGCCGTACTGTTTACAGGATTTACAGGTGTTTGTTTTACTGCTGCTTTATAAAGAGCCGCTTTCTGAGTTCCGATTCCAAAAATTTTGTCGATCTGCTTTTTATTTAAAAACTGGGATTTGCCAACATATTTCTTATTCTTGTTGATATACTGAATAAACTGTACAGTGGGCTGTCCGTAATTTCTTTCGTATTGAAGTTCGATAATGTCATTAGGAAGCTCAAGAGAGATGTTTCCTGCAGGCTGATCTATAAATCCATCGGTAATCATTTTGTAAAGCTCCTGTACATCACCATTCACATCATTGAAAGAGAAAGATCTGAATGTATTCAGATTACTCGTATTAATATCCTGATAATTGAAGGTAAATTTATTGTCTTTTTTATATAATCCGACAGAATTATCTTTTCCGATTTCTATTAAAGTTTCATTTTTCAGGACTTTAATCTGCCCAAAGGCAGTCATTCCGAAAAAACAGGTAAAGAGTAAAATTATCTTTCTCATGTGATTTTTTGTTTAATACTTTGGTTGGTAATGCTAATTTACAGATAAAAATAACACACACCAATTTTTTTATTGAGGCAAAAATAATGTTTTTTTTCAATTTGCATTTTTGATCGTTATGCTTGCCGTAACATCATTATGTTTAAAATTTAATACAAAAACGATATGTTTAGAAGTAAAATGACACTGTTAATCATTTATAATTGGCAGTTATTTAAGGTTTTTCAGTTAATAAGCTTCTGACTTACAAGCGCAATTTCTGATCCGGAATTAATATATATGTTATTTGTTATTAATAAATTGATTTTTAATGAATTATAAATAAGTATCCTATAATATCTTTACATTTTCAATTTTAATAAAAATTTAATGTAGAAAAAGTGAAATAGCTGGGGAAGCAAACAATAAATAACTACAGTCAAAAAATTATTTTAACTAAAGTGAGATTCCAATATTTCTTATACGTGTCTTTTTTTGTTCATTATCAATCAATTGTAAATTTTTGTTGTTAATTCAAAGTTTTATTTTATCTTTATTATGTGAATAATTTTACAATTAGTAACTATAATTTAATTATTTAAAAAAAACAAACAATGATGAATTTAAAACCAATTTTTCTGGTATCTGCATTGATGCTCTCTGCCTGCAATTTTCTATCGGCAAAAGCCAAAATCCCTATTGGCGAAAGAGAAGCACTCACAAAAGTTTATGACCTTCCCAATACCGAAGAATACAAACTTAACAATGGGAACTATCTCGATCTTGCCACCCTCCATAAAGAATTTAATATCGCTTATATCCTCCCGTTATATGTCATTGAAGAACCAAAATTAGTAGGTTATGATGAAAAAACGGATGAGTTCTATAATATTCCGGATAAGGAAATGGATGCGATTTTAGCCTCTCAAAAGCTCAAAAAAGATGACCTCAATAAACTTCCTTTTTATACAAGATATGGTGGAAAGCTGGTGGCATTGCTTCTTATTGCTTTTATGATCTGGGGCGTAATTCCTTCGAAGAAAAAAAGAGTAGAACCTACGAAAATATAAATTTAAAACACAAAAACTATGAGTACAATTTTTTTTATTATCGGATTTATGGTGCTTTTTTATGGCGGCGTGATGTATTTTATGTACGCTAAAAAGCAAAAAATGAAACAAACTCTGCAGAGTACAGATTTCAAATCAGAGTTTCAACGGGCAGAAACTTACAAATCCAATTTTCTGAACGGCGATTACAGTTATCTGAAAACCCAGATGAACGGAAAACCTATTGATGCATTCAATTTTGCAAACCTTGAATATTCCGGCGCAACTGCCATCAAAGACGGGATGAAAGATTCTTTGAAAAGTATGGCGACTTTGGGAACGGTAAGATACCAAACCGTTCAGACTCCGAAATATTTGATTTTGAGTAATGATGAACTTCATCTTTTGGATACCGATACTGATGGCGATATCAGCAATCATTTGGTGTTTGACAGTCATAGGCTTTCACAATCGAGCCTGGTGGAAATTCCGCAGCAAGGAACAATGAAAGCTTTTGCAAAACAGAAAGGTGATACGGTAAAAGCGTACAAAATCTCTTTAGCGACGGATGATAAACCGATAGAGCTGATTTTGTTTTCGGCGCTTGTTTTTACCCACGTGAATACGGCAAGCAATATGCTGTCGATGGATATGCAGAAAGTGGTACAGGAAAACGTCATCGCTAATGATTTCCTCAAAAAACTGGGTGACAAATATCCAAATCTGAAAGTTGATGTTCCTATTTTGAATTAATTGCAACAATAAAAATCTTATAAAAACGTGTAAACAATTCAATCCTGTTTATGCGTTTTTATCTTAAGAAATCAAAGTTTCAGCTGATTTGAATTTTTAAGAATTAACTTTTATAAATGAGAATTTTACCTTTACTGAAGAACTCAACGTTTTACTTTCTTGTCATTTTTGCAGGAACGTTTTTACAGGTTTATTGGGCAATGGGATTTTTGTCGGACAAACTTTCATCCAGTTGTTTGGATTGTAGTTTTGCTTTGGATACATTATTTATTTCTTTATTTTCAGCCATTTTTCTCAGTCTGATTTTTATCTTGATTTCAAGAATTAAGAATCTCTGTTTAAAACTAATTCCGGAATTTTTACTGTTTACCTCTTTATGGTTTTTTATAGATTATTCAGATTTTGTAGAAAGAGAATCGTCGTGGAGCACTTATCTTTTTAATGAGGAAATTCACGAAACTTTAAATCACAGTTTCTTCCCGATTTTAATAATGTCTGTTCTTGTAATTTTTATAATTAATTATCGATCAATTCTCAAAAGAAATGAAACAAGCTGATTATATTCACCTTCTGAAAATCATTGCGATTCTGGTGTTGTTCATTTCCATTCCGGCTTTACTGTTCTATCTTGGAATTGTCGTTCCTGAATACTGCGCTTGTGACAAAACGATGTATGAAGGCCAAAAAGGAGTTGATATTTGGGGCGATATAGTCTATTGCGATGGGGAAAGTCAGGATTTTGCTGAGTCATTTTTCCAGCTTTTTACGATTGTTCTTTTGGGCTGTTTGGCTCTTCTGGCTTTTATTCGCTTCTTAATTTATAGAATTAAAAAAAATAACAAATGAGAAAAATAATACTGACCTTTATTTTATTGAGTTTTTCATTTCTGTTCAAAGCGCAAAATACTTCTGAAGCAGACATCTGGAGTGGTAGTTACGCCGTTTATTCGGTGAAAGATGATAAAACAGCTTTAGATACATTAGTGATTGCAAAAACCAAAGATGTAAAACCCGAAAATGTTCCTTCCAGATTTGAGGTTGATTTGAAAAGATGGACAGTTATTTCCAAAAAAGATAAAAGGGGAGACTCAGAAGTGGTTCGCCGGTTTATTTTTAATCCTGAAGATAAGGATGATGAATACAAAGAATTCGGTTGGACAAGGCTTTATCAGGAAGGAAAAATGAACTGTATCGATGGCGGTCATTTTTTCATTTGTCAGACAAAACCAGATACAACGGTAGATTTTCAGAAAGAAGGAACATTTTTAACCAAAACAGGGTTTTTCGGAGTTTGGCTGCATTTTGGATTGGTAGAATTGAAAAAACTTAATTAAAAACTCAAACCAATGAAATCAAAAACACTTATAACCATTCTACTGACAGGAGTTATATTTTTTGCTTTAGGCTTTTTCGGTAAAGACTTTTATCAAAAAAAACAAAAGATTGAGGTTCCGGCTTCAAAAACTCCGGTAGAAAATCCCAAACAAACAGTTGATAAAAAAACTAATCAGAATACCGATTTTTCTAAAATACTCAAAGGCAAATTCATTCTAAAAGGAGCAGATTACGCGGGATTCGATTTCGTAGACAACCAAACGATTACCTGGACCAACGAAATGTTTCCGATGGATCCCGATACGATGCGGGTGAAATGGATTGATGAAAGAACTTTTGTGGCAACTTTTACCCAAAAAGTCAACGATGATTGTCCGCCGGCCAATTGGATCAGGAAAATAGAATCTTACGACGGTTACCAGTTGGTTATCAGGAATTATTGGACGGGTTGGGGAGAATCACCCGATACATCGGAAGTTTTTTACAAAGAAAATTAATTCCTGAAACGATTTCGTGATGTATTAATTCTAAACCACAACGAATATTTTAAATTGTTATTTCTAAGCTTACAAAAACCCTGAAAATGAAAAACTATCTATTCCTAATTATAATATTTTTCAGTCTGAATATTAAGGCTCAAGATCTGAGAGAAGAAATCAAACTAAAAAGCTCTTATTTCAAAGTCTATGATATCAATTCCAATGAAAAAGATTCTGATGTTACCAAATATCAGATCATCGATTCCAAAGGCAACAAATTGGAACACATTGCCAGAATTTTCGATAAGAAGCTGAACAAAGAAACATTTCTTGGGATTTACAGAAAAAACGATTCTGAAATTCATTTTATAGAATTCAATCAGACCCAAGAAACGTCGACGCTGGACCATTATGTTTATATTCCTGATGTGAACGGGAAATTGGTTTTAGCCAAAAAAGAAATCGGCTTAAAGGATTATCCGGCAGATTTGCCTCCAAAATTTAAAAACAATAAACCGATTCATCCGGAATTTGTTGGTGGCGATGCAGAACTGAACAAGTGGGTTGAGAAAAATATCGCACCAATTCTGAAAAAAGAATTGGCTACGAAAGATTTTGTTCTTACTCTGGAAATCGATGAGAACGGAACAGCAACTTTACAGAATCTGTCATTACTTTCATTAAAAAACGAAACCGAAAAAGCCTTGATTGCAAAAATCGGCGAAATGCCCAAATGGAATACGACTGTTCAAGGTTATAAAGTGACTGGTGTGGTTTATGTTCCGGTTTCTAAGCCTTAATGACTAAATATCTGTTTATGAAAATGTCAGGATATTTCACACTCACTTGGCTGATCATTATGATCGTCAGTTTTCTGGTTTCAAGATTGTTGCTCATCGATTATTTAGGATTAAGCGATGATGACAATGTGTCGTGGCTGGATATTTTTTCAGGCATTACCTTTGTGTTTACCTTAAGATTTGTCTTTTTCCTGACTTTATCTTCCATTACTATTTTCCTGAATTTATTTAAAAAAATCCGAAGCAATTGGTTCCTGTCATTGCTGACTTATTTGTTGATTCCGGTTGGTACTTTTCTGTCGATAGTTTTTGGGGATATTTTCGAGGAATCTTTCAAGTACGAGAATCTAAAGTCGGGTTTTAAATTTGCAGCTTGTGTGGTTTTACCTCATCTGACGATTAGTTTACTTTGCTTTCTGCATTTTAGGAGGCTGATGCAAAAAGTAAAACTGTATTAGCGATGACCATTTTGTTTCTTATTATATTAATTCCGCTTTTGGCCGGAGCTTGGTACGGAATAGATAATCTGGTAAAGCAAATAATGAAGGAAAAATACAATATCAACATTACATTAGTGTCATTTGTCGTTGCGGTCCCTGTTTTATTTGTAATATTCGTTTATATTTTATTTGCTTTGGCATTGATGTCGGGAGCTGAATTTAAAGATTGAAAATTATTGATATGAAAAAATTAATTGCTGTTTCTCTTTGTGTTATCACGATGGTCATCTGCGGATTTTTAATTGTAAAAAAGTTAGATTCCCTTGATATTGCATCCAATAAAACCGATTGGTATGTGATGGATTCTATTCGTAAAATAGAAGAGCGAACCGATATTGACGATTGTGAAAAGAAAATTCTGAAAAAAGAAATTCAGACAAAAAGACAAAATGAAAAAGATAATTCAGGTATTGCTTTTGAAACTCAGATATATGCTTTCGGAATCATTATGATACAGATTATCCTGCTGTTTTTCATCATAATGATGCCTTCTGAGAACCACAAAAAATTGAACTAATAAAAAAAGAAATGATTAAAACCTTTATATTGAACTTGTTCTTAAAGTGTTCAGTTATTAATTTTTACCTGATCGATTCGTTCAGAAATGATGATGATTTTCTGGCGGTACTTTTAATAATGGGTGCATTTTTTTGTCTGTTTGCCGTTATTATTGGTGTTGCTTTGGTATTGATATTTTTCGCAATTTTATTAGTGTTAATCAGCGGAGGATTGATTTCTGCATCAGTTTTGGTAGGTCTGCAGCAAAAGTCTGTGAGTAAAGGCTTCAAAACACTTTTCTTATCATCATCAATATTGGGTACAATTATTATTTCGGTAATTTTCTTTTGGTTTCTAAATAAGATTGAACATTGGTGGAGTAGTGATATTTCGATTTTTGCAGGAATTGTTTTCGGATTGATTTCCGGCTGGATTTTGGGTATAATAGTTTTTACAGCCGCTAAAAAAATGGTATTATTTCTGAAAATTAAATACGATAAAAAATTTAACCGAAACATAGAAGAGGTCAATAATGATTTAATTGATTTTAAAGATGAAAAATAACCCAATATTCATTATAACGATTTTGCTTTTTGCTTTTTTAAGCTGTCAGCAAAAGAATGAAATGAAAACTGAAGATTCACGATATCAGGAAAAAAAAGATTGCATCTGTCAGGAAGATTTAAAATCAAACGATGGAGTTTTGGCGTATCATCCCGTTTTGGTAAAGAAAAAAGATGGGGATTATCTGCAATTTCAGTGTGCATCGATGATGAGAATGTATATGGCAGATGAGAATGGAAACGAATTTGAGAAAAACAAAGTGGACTGTATATCTTCAGAAAAACTGGAATTGAAACTGAATAAATATTTTGTTTATTACATACCGACTGCAGACGAAAACGATAAGCCGCAATCAGAATCTTCCAGGCAAATATTTTTTGATCGGTTGAAAAAACAAAAAGACAGATTTTACCAATTAAGCTTATCAGATCAGAGACAAATCACCAATATCAATGATTTCTATTATGAATCTGATTAAAATAACGTTACCAAGATTGAAGTATCCAGATATGGCGGAAAGTTCGGAATAAATATGACATTAACAATAACCGCGGATTCGGTTAAATATTCTTCAATGAACATTCAACTGGTGTCAATATTTCTAAAAGCAAAGCAAACACGTATAAAATTGGGACGAGATTACTCACAGTTTTTTACCAGAAGATTTTTCCAAACTAAAAAACGGAAAAAGCAGACAGCCGACGGATGGAGTAGATGTGAAATTCACTATCATAACCAAGACAAAAACATACAGTGTAGTGAATTCTGAAGACGATACTTCTCATCATAAGATCAAGAACTTTTAAGGTTTTGAATGAATATGAGAAGGAAATTGGTTCTTCAGAAAAATAGCCAATTTTATAATTCCACAAACCAAATCTCAAACCGGCTTCCCTGTTCCAAAGGTTTATAATTCAAGTAGCCTTTATGGGCTTCGATAATACTTTTACTGAGCGTTAAACCAATTCCGGAACCATTGCTTCTTGTCGTGAAAAACGGAAGGAAAATTTTATACTGAATTTCCTTTTGGATTCCGGTTCCATTATCTTCCACACTTAGAATGATACGTTTGTTGTGAGTTTTGATTTCGGTTTTAATTGTTCTTTCAACATTATCGGAAACAGCGTAAATAGCGTTGAGATAAAGATTAATTAAACATCTTTCAATCATCTTTTCATCAGCAGAAATCAGATGATTTTCCAATGAATTGATAATGGTGATATGTTTTTTTTCAAATTCAGGCTTAAGAAAATTGAGTGAAGATTCTACAATATTAGATATAGAAATTGTTTTAAAAACAGGTTTCGGAAGTTCGGCAACCTGACGGTAATCATCCACAAAACTCAGTAATTGTTTTGATTTTGAATTGATAATCATCAGACTTTCCTTCATATCCTGCTGATCTTCCTTTTCGATAATTTCCTGATTGGCAATGTATTCAAGATTCTGAATCAGACTGTTAACAGGCGTTAAAGTATTCAGAAGTTCGTGGGAAATTACTTTCATCAGGTTATTCCAGGCTAATTTTTCTTTTTGTTCAATAATTTTCTGAACCGATTCTAAACTGATGATGCAAAAGCGGTTTTTTACATTCTGAACTTTTTTCGTCCTTAATGAAAACGATTGTTTTGTATTTTCATTAATCGAAATATCAAAAAATTCCTGAGAGTTTTCGTAATTCGTTTGTTTGATGATTTGGTAGAAATCGGGCGCTTTATTTTCGTAAAGATTCCACGAATTATACTTCGGGATTTCTAAAATTTCAAGAAAAATAGGATTCACATAAAAAACTTCCCAATCATCATTTTTCATTGACAAAATCATCAAACCTATTTCGAGTTGATTCAAAATTTCCTCATACAATAGTTGGTAAGATGATAACGAAAGATGCTCTTCTTTACTTTGATAATACAATTTCACAGCATTATCAACCAGACCGTTTTCCTCAGTTTTTGGAAACAATGAAAAATCCTTTTTCTGAATCGCCAAAAGCAGTTTTTCTGTTTTCTGGATGTAAGACAAAGCCGAGGCCTGCGCCAAAATAATGCAGACCAAACCGACCAATGAAAACAAAACGCAATTGATCCATTTATTTTGAGAATAAAAATCAAAAGCAAAAATTCCGCTGACAATCGAAAGCAGAATAAATATCAGCCAAAAAAACTGTTGTTTTTTCATAGTTTTTTATAAATATACTTTCCTTAAAGTTCTTAATTTCAATAAACTTGTTTATTCTTATTTAAACATTAAGAAATGAAGGAGTCATTGATTCTAAATTTAAGAATTGATAAATCAATTTGATTAAGAATTTTAAGTTGAAATATTTTACTTAACTTCTAAATGTTTTAAAATTAAAGCTCAAATTTCTCCATTCTTCTGTATAACGCCGCTCTCGACAATCCCAGATCTTCCGCCGCCAGAGAAATATTTCCACGGTGTTTCTTCAATGCTTTTTTAATCAGGATTTCTTCCATTTCTTCGATGTTCAGATTCACGATTGTATTTTCTGATTCTTCATCTTGTGGCATCAGCAATTTAAGATTTTTCTCGTTGGAAAGAATTACGCTTCGTTCGATGCAATGGTCGAGCTCACGGATGTTTCCAGGCCAGGAGTAATGGGTTAATTCAGAAATTAAATTCTCATTTAAAGCCAAATCAGGTTTGTGATATTTCTGTTTGTATTTTTCTAAAAAATAATCAGCTAAAGTTGAAATATCTTCAATTCGCTCTCTCAGACTCGGAATATTCAATTCAACCGTATTGATTCTGTAATACAAATCCTTTCGGAAACGGTTTTCAGCAACGGCTTTTTTGAGGTTTTCATTGGTTGCAAAAATGAATCTCACATCCAACAAACGTTCTTTGCTTTCTCCGATTCTCGAAAGTTTTCTGTTTTGAATCAAACTCAACAATTTAGTTTGGAGATGAAGCGGAAGATTTCCGATCTCATCAAGAAAAACGGTTCCGTTTTCGGCATTTTCGATTTTTCCGGCATAATCCTGATGCGCATCCGTAAACGCACCTTTTTTATAACCGAATAATTCCGATTCAAAAAGATTTTCCGAAAGACTTCCCAAATCGATATGAACAAAAGGCTGATTCTTCCTTTCCGACAATTCGTGAATGTGTTCTGCCAAAACATATTTTCCGGTTCCGTTTTCTCCCAAAAGCAAAACATTGGCATCGGTTGCAGAAACCCGTTCAATTTGGTCCATTACTTCCTGCATTGCCGGAGATTGGGTTTCCAATTGATATTGATTGGTTTTGATGCTGACATTTTCCCATTGATTCAGCTTCTTATTTTTTCGGGAAATATCGACAGCCAAATTTACGGAAGCGTAGAGTTTTTCGTTATTCCAAGGTTTTAGAATAAAATCGGAAGCACCATTTTTCAGGGCTTCAACGGCTAATTCCACTTCACCGTAAGCCGTCATCAAGATAATCGGAAGCTGAGGTTCCAAAGTTTTAATTTCCTGCATCCAATACAATCCGTCCTGTCCGTTTTCAAAACCTTTCCGGAAATTCATATCCAGAAGGACCGCATCCACTTGCTGTTCGGATAAAAATTTCAGAATATTTTTAGGCTGACTGAGACAGCTCACTTCCGTAAAAAACTTTTTGAGCCAGACTCTCGCCGAAAACAAAATATCTTCGTCATCATCCACAATTAAAATATGGGCTTCTTTTTTTCGCATTTTTTGATTTAAATTTTGGCTAAAGCCTTTTTGTTTTGTCCACTTTTTAAATGGGCTAAAGCCCATTCCTATTGATATTAATGCTAATTATTTTTTAAGCATTAATATTATATTTGTTTAAAAAAATCGAATTCTCGTGCCAGTGGAACGACAATTTTAATTTCTACATAACGTCAATTGTGTATCCGGTGGCGACACTATTTCCTATTTTCTATAGATTGTCGTGCCAGTGGAACGACAATTAAGTTATCAATTTTTCCCTAAAATAAAATGATTTATCACTTATAATTCATCATTTATAATTAATATGTCCGTTTCCGTACAAAAAGTGTCCGATAATGAACAGTTTTAAAATTAATAAAATTATATTTAATCACATTTACAGAGTGTTACAAGATTATAAATTTATGGCATTCACATTGTGTAATTATCTGTAAGTAAAACAGTTATCTAAATATGGATACGAAAATAGTAAAAAAGAAATCTAAACTAAAATTTGTCTCAATTATCATCGCATCTGCATTAGCGGTTTCGGTTTTCGGATGGTATTTTTTGAATCAGAAAAAAACGTATAATGTAAAATTAGAAGATATTACGATTGATGAAGTGACGAATGGAAAATTCGAAGATATGTTGATGGTAACTGCACAGACGCAATCTCTTAATTCTTCTCTTGTGAATGTTTTGGAAGGTGGCGCGGTAAAAGAAATTTTTGCGGAGGACGGACAAATGCTGACAAAAGGACAACCCATCGCAAGAGTTTACAATCCGAATACAGAATTTAACTATCTGAATCAGGAAACGGGAATTATGCAGCAGATCAGCCAGATGAGAAGTTCGCTTTTAGAATTAAAGAATCAGGAATTCAGTCAGGATAAAGAATTATTGCAGTCTCAGAATGATTATAATACGGCGTTGCAGACTTTTAATCTTCAGAAAAGATTGTACGATGCGGAAATCGGAAAGAAAACCGATTATGATATTGCTTTACAAAATCTGAATTATCAGAAAGACAGAAAACAAATTGTTGAAAAAGGAGCTTCTAATGAGAAAACTTCGAGAAATGCCCAGTTTGCGGCGATTAATAATTCCATTAATCAGATGGAAAAAAGCTTGAATATTCTTCGCTCCAACAAAAATAATTTCCTCATAATGTCGCCGGCTTCGGGAAGGTTGTCGTCATTCAATATTTCTCTCGGACAAAATCTGACAAGTGGTGAAAGCATCGGGAAAATAGATTTGATGGGCGGTTACAAGTTGGTCGCAAAAGTGGATGAATATTATATTAATAAATTAACTACAGGAATCAAAGGAACGCTTGACAACAACGGAAAAGAATATGAAGTTATCATCACGAAGATTCTTCCGGAAGTGAAAGACGGACAGTTTTCTGTGGAACTGAATTTCATTGATGCAAAAATTTCAACCCTGAAAATCGGGATGACTTTCGGCGTGAAACTGAAATTGTCTGCCGATACGCAAAGTATGATGATTCCGAAAGGGAATTTCTACAAAGACACGAATGGAAAATGGATTTTTGTAGTGAAAAATAACAAAGCTGAAAAGCGAAACATCAGTCTCGGAAGAGAAAATCCTCTGTATTATGAAGTGGTTTCCGGACTGAAGCAAGGCGAGTCTGTCATTACTTCGGATTATTCTGAATTGAAAAAATATGAATTATTAGATATTCAAAAATAAAAAAATATGATCATAATTAAAAAACTTTTGGGCTTAAGTATGCTGATGATTTCAATACTGAGTTTCTCACAGGAAAAATTAATGCCGAAAGTAGATGAGAGGATAGAAATTGTAAGTCTTGTTTTCCGGTTGGCGGGCGCGGATGAGTACACTCAAGATGATAATAAAAAATATGTGGTGGATATTAATACGTATTTTGATCGTCATAAAAATTCAGAAATTGTCGAGTTTATCCAGAAAAACAGAAATAACGGTTTGGGTTATGATGCGGTAATATCCATGGCTCTTCATCTGTCATTTGAAAACGGAAAATTCAGCTTAATTAAAGAAAAAGAAAATTCGTTGGATAAAAGATGGGAACAGGTTGATATCAGGCAGTTTGTTTCTTTACTGAATCGGTTTTATAAACAGTCTGGCTTCCAAAAGTTCTTCAAAGATCATTCAGAAGATTATAAAAAGGCAGAAAAAGAATATGAAAACTCTATCCTGTCTGATTTCAATCAGGGTTGGTTTTCTAAATTTTATGGAAAAGATGCAGATGAAGAATACAAGATTATTTTAGGATACGGAAATGGAGATACCAATTATGGAATTAAAACTCATCCTGAAAAACAGAACACAATTGTAAATGCAGTTATAGGGGTATCAAATTTCGATAAAGAAGGAAATGCAAGTTTTGAAAAAAGCAAATATCAACCTTTGCTGATTCATGAGTTCAACCATTCTTTTGTAAATTATATATTGGAACTGAATGGTAATAGATCTAAACTGGAAAATTCGGCTCAAAAACTTTACAAATTAATAGAAAATGAACTGAAAGATCAGGCTTACGGCGACTGGGAAACTATGATTAACGAAAGCATTGTGAGAGCCGTGGTGATTCGTTATATGATTGATAATCATTATTCTCAAAAAGATATTGAGACAGAAGTTTCTGCACAGGAAAAAAGAAAATTTTTGTGGATTAAAGAATTGGTAAATTTGCTGGCAACCTACGAAAACAACAGAAAACAATATCCTACATTGGAAAGTTTCTATCCCGAAATCATTGCTTTCTATAATGAGATTTCTCCTAAAATGCAGATGTTTATCCCAAAAGTTTTGTCAGTTTTCCCTGAAATTAGAGATAAAAATGACGTTAATTCTTCAATAAAAGAAATCACTATTAATTTTGATCAGGAAATGACAGGAAATGGTTCTTCTTTCTCAATGGGAAGCCTGGGTAAAGAACATTTTCCATTGAAAAAATTTGATGGGTATATCAATGAAAATAAAGGCATCAAACTTCAGGTGGAAATGAAACCCAACACAGAATATGAATTTGTGATAAATGGAGATAAATTTATTTCAAAAGATGGCTATCCGCTACAGAAAACCATTATAAAATTCAAAACAAAATAGAAAACAAGCTTTTAATCTAAAAACAATACTCAGATATGAAAACTCTAACATTATTATTTTGGGTAACTTTTATAGTGTTTCCACTGACATGTTTTTCGGCACAAAAACAGACTGCCAATATTTCTCAAACAGAAACAAAAACGATTTATTTAGAACATTTTGATTCGATAGATTCTGAAATGGTATTTGATATAGAAGTGGTAAAATCTAACGAAGAAAAGGCGGTTATTAAAAGTAACTATATTGATTTTGTGGAAATAAGCGTGGAAAATAAAGTCCTGAAGATTGATTACAAAAGAGGACAATCTATGGAGAATGTGGATGCCAAAATTGTAGTTTATGCGAAAAATCTAACATCGGTAACTGCAAAAACAGCTTCTGTAGTAAGAATTAAAGACAACTTTACGATTGAAAAGTTTGATGTAGAAAGCGCGGGAAAAATTTTCGGAGATTCTAATGCAAAAAAAATCCTTATCACAGCACAATCTGCGGGTGCTGTTAAGGGAACAATGAATACTGAAAGTCTTATTCTAAATACCAGATCCGGAAGTACGGTAGATATCCAGGGAAAAATCGCTAAAGCAATCATCAGTTCCGAACAGGCATCTAAAATTACGGCTACAAAAGCTGATATTCATGAAGCAATTGTAACGGCTGGGTCGGCTTCCTCTGTTCATCTAAGTATATCCAAAGAACTGACCGCTTCTGCAAGTTCATTAGCTAAAATCAGATATAAAACATTGTCAGGAATTAAATTTTCTGCAAGCAGAAGTTCTAGAGGAACAATCGATTCTATTTAAAAGAATAAACTATAAACTTAGAAAACTCAGATTAAAATGAAGACCTTGAAGATGATTAATAAAAGCATTTTGACTTTGATGATGTTTTTATTGGCTATGAATCTGAAATCTCAATCAAAAGTGGATGTGGAATTCAATCCCAATATCGCCACGTATTCCATTGTTGAATATCTTGTAGCGAAGCATCAGGGAAGGCTTTTCTACATCGACGGGAAAGCGGACATCGGTCATTTACCTTTGGCAGATTTGGCGAACAGGGAAATGGAAAAATATGATAATTCGAAAATTATCAAAGCGATGCAGGATTATCTCCAGGTTGCCGGTCAGCAACAGGATTTGACTTATCAGGTTTTACTGAAGCACAATATTTTTCCGGCAAAAGGCTACGCTTACCAGATTGAGGAAAATGATAATGCGAAGAAAAAAGCAGTGGAGAACTTCGCCGAACAGTTGAGAGAGTTTTATATCGAAAGAAATCTGGGAAAATTCTTCAAAGACCAAAACCGTTTTTTAGAAGGCGCAAAAAATGAAGTGAGAAAAAATATTCCGGCTGGCTATATGGCTAAAATGGAGCAATACTATGGCGAGAAGTTTCTTGCTTACAGATTCTGGATTAATCCGTTGGATATTATGCCTAATATTCCGGTCTTCTGGCACGGCAACGGCCCAATGATTAAGTCTGACAAAGGACAGATTGCCAATATGATCAGCAGTCCTTATCTTCCGCTGGAAAAGAAAAATAATATCAGGGATTATAAAGAATTTGGTTTCAATCATCCGGAAACGCTCAACTTTTTAATCACGCACGAGTTCGGTCATTCGTTTGTCAACCAGCATTTGGGCCCATATGAAGACAGGATTAACAAGAGCAGTAATCTGATGTCTGAGGCTCTTGTTGATAAGATGGCGATGCACGGTTATTCTTACTGGCCGTCTTGTGTTGCCGAGCATATCGTGAGAACAGGAGAAATCCGAATTGCGTTGGCTGATGGC
Organism: Chryseobacterium sp. RLHN22; assembly: GCF_051011795.1. Taxonomy (NCBI): domain Bacteria; kingdom Pseudomonadati; phylum Bacteroidota; class Flavobacteriia; order Flavobacteriales; family Weeksellaceae; genus Chryseobacterium; species Chryseobacterium sp. RLHN22. The sequence goes on along the minus strand of NZ_JBPCHW010000005.1, from coordinate 242,347 downwards.
AATCAGAAATTGGCTGAAAGCTTACGAAAACAACATATGAATGACTATTCCTTTGTTCTGATTCCTGAATTTGAAAAGAAAATGGAAGTATATGAAAACAACCGTAAAAAATATCAATCGTTTAAAGATTTTGTTCCTGAATTACTAAATGTTTTGGATGAAACCAGTGTCGAAAAAGTGAGAACAAAATTGGGTTTATCTAATGTAAAATACGAAGTGAATTTAACGGTAAATGTTCTCGAAAACAGCGGTGATGTTTATATTACAGGTAATCAGTCAAGCATCGGGAATTGGAATCCTAACGTCATTAAACTTAATAAAACCAGTGAAACAAGCAGACAAATTACATTCAAAACTTATCCTGATTTGAAATTCAAATTAACCAAAGGAAGCTGGGAAACCGAAGGGAAAATCGACGGGATCGAAGAAGGGAAAGACGTTTCTTTGTCACTGGATAAAAATACAAGTCTGAATTACACGGTGAAAAACTGGAAACAATAATTAAACAATCAATAAACTAAAATGCAAAATCGATTATTGTTTTTAATCACAGTCATTATAGGTCTTTTTGTTAAAGGACAAAGTATTGACTTTAAATGGGAAAAAGATTCTATTAACGGGAAATTGGTTGATAAAATCGCAATGAGCGTGCCTTTCACTATTGAAAACAAAACGTATCGGTTTCAATTTGATTTAGGCGCCAATACGACTTTAATCTATGATAAATGCTTTGAAAAAACAGAGTTTATTAAGAATAAGAAAGTAGATGAAGCAATGGAAGCAGCCGGACACAAAGTTTTCACTGTTGATCATCAGAATTTCAGTGTTGGAAAATTAAAAATTGAGAATTTTAAACTTAACGGGCTTTTGAACTTCGAACAGGAGGAAGCTTGTGGTGTCGTAGGAGCAGATTTGTTTCAAAATAAATATCTGATTATTGATTTTCCTAACCAAAAAATAACTGTAAGCGAACAATTAAAAACCACTAAAAAAATTGATTTTGTTGGCATCAAGATTATCAATAACAAACCGATTCTTCCTTTAGAGATTGATGGCAAAGTGTGTCATTTTCAATATGATACGGGCGCAAGTATTTTTCCAATGGTTTCTTATAAAAAGAATTTTCAAAACTTAATTGATTCATCCAAAATTATTGAAAACTTTAATATCAGAAATTTTAACAATCCTCTGGTTGTAAAAGCAATAGAAACCAATAAAAATGTGATCATCGGAAAATCGGCATTCAGTACCAAAGAGTTTTGGTTTACAGACGAAGATTACTTTTCCTTTGAACAACAGGGGCTCGACGGAGTAATGGGAAATGTTTTTTTCCTCGATAAAACGATAGTCATTGACTTTAAAAATAAAAAATTCGGAATCATAATTTAAAAAATATACTACAATGATAAACATTCAAAACCTTTCAAAAGTCTATAAAACAGAAGATGTTCAAACCAATGCGCTTAACAATGTAAGCCTGCAAATCAAAGAAGGCGAATTCGTTGCGATAATGGGACCTTCAGGTTGTGGAAAATCGACTTTTCTTAATATTCTTGGACTTTTGGATAGCGCTTCTTCAGGTTCTTATCAATTTGAATCGGTTGAAACCATTGGAACTTCTGAGAAGAAAAAATCAGAGATCAGAAAGAAGAACATCGGGTTCATTTTCCAGAATTTTAATCTGATTGATGAACTGACAGTTTACGAAAACATCGAATTACCATTAATTTACAACGGTGTTTCCTCCTCAGAAAGAAAAAGAAGAGTGGAAGAGATTATGGAGAAAATCAACATTGCTCACAGGGCAAAACATTATCCACAGCAGCTTTCTGGAGGTCAGCAACAGAGAGCAGCGGTTGCAAGAGCTTTGGTGACTAGACCAAAATTAATTCTGGCCGATGAGCCAACAGGAAACCTCGACAGCTCCAACGGAAATGAAGTAATGAATCTCCTTGCAGAACTTCACAGAGAAGGTTCTACGATTGCAATGGTAACGCACTCGTCTTACGATGCAGGCTACGCTTCCAGAATCGTGAATATGAAAGATGGTGAAATTTTCTCCGAAGAACACTCTTCTCAAAGAAAAGATGTTTTCGAAAAAGCAGACGCAAAAAACTTCGAATAATTGTTAAATAAGGATGTCTGATGATGGATGTTAGGTGAAAAATTTCCGACATCCAGCATCCTTCCTGCAACAAAAAAATAATTATGTTTAAAAATTGGCTCAAAATTGCCTTCATCAATTATAAAAAGAACTGGTTGTCTACCATCATTAATTTGTTTGGTTTAACCATCGGTTTGACAGGATTTATGCTCATCCTAATGCACTGGAATGACGAAGAATCCTTTGAAAAGTGGAATCCGAAAAAGGATGACATCTATTATTTCCAGACTTATTACAAAAAAGATAATGTTTATGGAGGTGCTATCTCAATTCCTTTGGCAGAAAATGCATTGAAACGAATCTCGGAAGTCGAAGATTATGTTTTGATGAACGGTTCTGATATGGCCTACAAAATGACCACCAAACATACGACGGCTTATCAGAAAGGCGGGATGTCGGTCTCAGAGAATTTTTTCAACTTGTTCCCATTCAAATTAGTTGCCGGGAGTTATAAAGACGTTCTCAAAAATGATAACAACATTGCTATTTCTAATGTTGTGGCAAAGAATCTTTTCGGAAAAACAGATGTTGCAGGCGAAACGATAAAAATTAACACCACAGATTATATTGTTACAGCAGTCTATGAACTGCCGGCCGGAAACAGCCAGATGAAGCCTGATTTTGTGTATAAACCTGCTGAGCAAATCAAAAATGATAAAGAAGCTTGGGGAAACTTCAATTATGCCAGCTTTTTTTTACTGAAGAAAGGTGCTGATCCTAGAAGCTTTGAGAAAAAATTCCTGGATATTATTATGCTTCGGGCAAAAATAAACTCTAAAGGTTCCGGAATGACACCTCAGCAGTTTATTGATACTTACGGACCGACAGATACATTGCTAACTCCGCTTGATAAGATAAAACTGCATTCAGAATCTACCTGGTTCGGGAAACCGGATTTCAAATCGTTGATGATTCTGTTTACTTTATCCGTTCTGATTGTGATTTTATCGGCCATTAATTTTATTAACCTTAAAACAGCGCAGGCTTCTCAACGTGCGAAAGAAATTGGGGTTAGAAAAGCGATTGGAAGTACAAAATCCAGTCTGGTTCTGCAATTTTTGATGGAAACTTTCCTGATTTGTTTTGCATCTTATCTTTTATCATTAGCGCTCACAGAAATTCTTTTGCCAAGTCTTAATAAGTTTTATAACAAGGAAATTGTGATGAACGACTGGCATATTTACTTCTATTCATTGGTGATGGTGGTTTTGGTTACGGTAATTTCCGGTCTTATTCCTGCTTTATATTTATCCAATTTCAAAGCCATAGAAACTCTGAAAGGAAACTTTGCAAGAAGCAGAAACGGCGTTTGGCTCAGAAACGGAATCCTGACTTTGCAATTAATCATTTCGTCATTCTTTATCATCGGTGGATTGATTGTCAACCAGCAGGTAAAACATATGATGAACAAAGATTTAGGTTTCAATGGAAATCAGATTTTTCAGATAAATTTCAATGAATTCAATAACGGGAAACCTTGGCTGAAATATGAAAGACTGAGAACAGAAATGGCTAAAATACCGGGTGTAGAAAGTATTTCTTTTTCAGAAGCGCCTCCGGGAAGCAATAATCAAAGCAGTTCTAATATGGATTATCTGAATACCAGTATTCAGGCTCGCCACGGTTCTATAGACTACAATTATCTTCAGTTTATGAATGTTAAACTTCTGAAAGGACGTTTTCTAAATCCTAAATTATCATCAGATACAATTGACAATGCATTGGTTAATGAAGCATTTTTGAGAAAGTTCGGATGGACCAATGAGCAGGCAATGAAAAGGGAAGTCAGACCGGGATTCGATAACAAACCTTATCATATCATAGGAATTGTGAAAGATTTCAACATCAGAAGTTTGAAAAGCGAAGTAGAGCCGATGATATTCTTCCACTACAGAGAAACCGAATGGAAAAGGTACAATGTAAGTAATATTCAATTAAAATTAAAAGCAGACGATATCGACGGAACTGTTAAAAGATTGAAAACCTATTGGCAGAATAATGTAGAACCGGGTTATCCGTTTGATTCTTATTTTATTGATAAGCAATTTGCCAAAACTTTTGAAACTTATCAGAAACAGCAGACACTTTTCACCATCCTGAACGCAATGGTTTTGATGGTAGCTTTATTAGGATTATTCGCTTTGTCTTCATTAATGATTGAGCAGAAACTGAAAGATGTGGCGATTAGAAAAACACTGGGCGCATCAGACGGAACTTTAATTTTTGGTTTGACGAAACAATTTCTTTGGATTACGTTAATTGCAGTTCTAATAAGTATTCCGATCAGTTATTATCTGATGAACGAATGGTTGAAAGATTTTGCCTACCGAATCGATATGCCGGTTTTACCATTCATTCTGAGTATGATTTTATTATTGATCCTGACGTTTGCTGTTGTGAGCATCAAAGCTTATCAGGCAACGAAAGTGAATTTAGTTAAATATTTGAAATACGAATAAAGATGGAAGCTAGAAGATAGATGCTGGAAGTTTTTCCATATAATAATTAACATCCATCTTCCCTCATCCATCTTCCAACCTAAAAACGAAACTATGCTAAACAACTGGCTCAAAATAGCATTCATCAATTACAAAAAAAACTGGCTTTCCACCATCATTAATTTATTTGGATTAACGATTGGACTGACAGGATTTATGCTCATCCTGATGCATTGGAATGATGAGGAATCTTTTGAAAGATGGAATCCAAAGAAAGATAGCATCTATTCATTTCAGTCATATAGTAAAAAAGAAAACTCTTATGGAAACAATATTTCCATACCGATAGCAAAGCACTCAAAAGAAGTTATACCGGAAGTTCAGGATTATGTTTTACTTAAAAGCTCTGGAATGGGCTTTAAGATGACCACTAAATATAAAACTGCTTATCAGGATGATGGAATGAATGTTTCGGATAATTTTTTTGATTTTTTTCCCTTTAAATTAATTTCTGGGACTTATAAAAATGCATTGAAAGATGGTAATGTAATTGCCCTATCTACAACTGCGGCCAAAAATCTCTTTGGCAAAACCAACGTTGCGGGAGAAACATTGAAGTTTAATGATAAAAGCTTTATTGTTACAGCAGTTTATGAATTGCCGAAAGAAAACAGCCAGATAAAACCTGAGTTTTTGCTTACGCCTGTAGAACAAATGAAGAATGACGAAAATGAATGGGGAAACTTCAATTACGGTTGTTTTTTTATGTTAAAAAAAAATGCAGATCCTAATGTTGTTCAACAAAAAATTGTAAAAGAAGTTTTCGAATACAAAGCTAAAGTAAACGCTGGAGGTTCTGGCATTACACCACAAAAATATTTAGAATTATATGGTCCCAATAATTGTTTGCTTACACCTCTTGATAAAATAAAGCTGCACGCAAAGGCTTCGTGGTTTGGTAATCCAGATTTGAAAACCTTGATGATTCTTTTTATACTCTCGGTTTTAATAGTTGTTTTATCAGCGATCAATTTTATTAATCTTAAAACAGCTCAGGCTTCTCAAAGAGCAAAAGAAATTGGAGTAAGAAAAGCAATTGGAAGTACAAAATCTAACCTTGTTTTACAGTTTTTACTGGAGACTTTTGTAATCTGTATAGCTTCTTATCTGCTTTCATTGGCCTTAACAGAGCTTCTTTTACCAAGCTTCAATAAGTTTTATGATAAAGAAATGAAGATGGATGACTGGAACATCTATTTTTATTCTTTTGCAATGGTAATAATAGTAACCTTAATTTCAGGCTTGATACCGGCAATGTATCTGTCAAATTTCAAAGCGATAGAAACACTAAAAGGAAACTTTGCAAGAAGCAGACATGGAGTTTGGTTAAGAAACGGAATTTTGACTTTACAATTGATTATTTCTTCATTCTTCATCATTGGCGGACTAATTATCAATCAACAAGTGAAATACATGATGAATAAAGATCTTGGGTACAGTGGAAAGCAGATTATGATGATCAGTTTTAATGAAGAAAATTCAAAACCTTGGCTAAAATATGAAAGGCTTAAAACTGAAATGAAAAAAATAGAGGGTGTTGTAGATATTTCATATGGAGAAGCTGTTCCCGGAAGTGGAAGAAGCAATGATTCAAATATTGATTATATGGATAAAAGCATACAGGCTCAGCACGGTTCTATGGATTATAATTACCTCCAGTTTATTAATGTAAAACTAAAAAAAGGTCGCTGGCTGAATCCGAATCTCGCATCTGATACGATAAGTAATGTTCTGGTGAATGAAGCTTTCGTAAGAAAATTCGGTTGGAGTGATGACGAGGCTTTGAAGAATGTTTTTCATCCAGGATTTGATTATGATAAAAACTATCATATTGTAGGTATTGTAAATGATTTTAATATCAGAAATCTAAAATCGCAGATAGAACCGGTTGTGTTTTTTCATTATAAAGAAACCGAATGGAAAAGATATGATGTCTATAATATTCAGCTAAAATTAAAAACCGACAATATTGATGATACAGTAAAAAGAATACAAACTTATTGGCAAAATAATGTAGAACCAGGTTATCCTGTAGATTATTACTTTATAGATAAACAATTTGCAAAAACTTTTAAAACCTATCAGAAGCAACGAACGCTTTTTACTATTTTGAATGCAATGGTTTTAATGGTGGCTTTATTGGGATTATTCGCATTATCTTCATTAATAATCGAGCAAAAATTAAAAGATGTAGCCATTAAAAAAACTTTAGGTGCTTCAGACAGAACTTTGATTATAGGGTTAACGAAACAATTTCTCTGGATTACTTTTACAGCAGTTATTGTGAGTGTTCCAATCAGTTATTATCTGATGAATGAATGGCTGAAAGATTTTGCCTATCGAATTGATATGCCGGTTTTACCTTTCATTCTGAGCATGATTTCATTATTGATCTTGACTTTTGCAGTTGTAAGCATAAAAGCCTACCAAGCTACAAAAGTGAGTCTTGTGAAATACCTGAAATACGAATAAAATTCCTCCTCTGGAGTGTGTTGAAAGTTCAAAAGAATTTTTTACGGATGGTCTATACAATCATCAAATAATTAAAAAAATGAAAAAAATATTCTTCATATTCATCATCAATCTTTTTCCTGCTCAGCAAACATGGACGCTCAAAGAATGTCTTGATTATGCCTCGGCAAATCATCCGCTTATAAAACAGGCAACAGTAAACATTCAGAAAAGCGACCACCAGATCGCAGCGTCAAAAGGTATGTTGCTTCCGTCAGTAAATGCAGGGGTGAACCATAGTTACAGTTTCGGTTCATCCATTAATCAATCCAATAATCAGAGAGAAGCGCTCAATACACAATATGATCAGATTTTTGCTCAGGCAAATGTTGAATTGTTTAACTGGAGAAATTATTTAAATATTTCTTTGTCTAAGCTTAATAAAACAACAAATACTTATAAGCTGAAACAGGCTCAGAATGAAGTGAAACTGAATGTTGTACAGACCTTTTTTGCTTATCAGAACAGCAAAAGCTGGCTTGAAGTTCTTCAGACACAAATTTCAGGAATCGAAGAACAGATCAGGCGAACAGAAAAAGAAGTCGAGATCGGAAACCGTCCTAAAAGCGATATTTACGATATCAAAGCAAACTTGGGAACATTACAGGAACAGTGGGTTTCTGCAAAAAATCAGCGTGATTTGGCCAAAATCAATCTCCTTAATGCTTTGAATATGAGAGATGATTCAATTGATTTTGTGATGACTGAAGAAAATTTACTGACTGAAAATTTTTCAGATTCGGGATTTACTCAGAAGCTTATAGAAAATAACCCTGCTTATAAAACCATACTCGCAGAAATTCAGGTAAAGGAAAAAAGTATCAGTGTTGAAAGATCTGCTTATTTACCTACATTAACGGGAAATTACAGTTGGTCCACTTTTTATAATCGGTTCTTAGGAAATAATCAAATGGTAAATACCAATTTTTCGGATCAGTTTAGCCAAAATAAAAATCAATCGGTTTCATTTGGGCTTAATATTCCGATATTTAACAGGTTTCAGATTAAAAATAATGTAGAAATAGCAAAACTGAATGTTATCAATTCAAATTACGATAAAGATTTAATCGTCAATGATCTTACAAAATCCATCAATTCAATAAAAGCTCAGTATCTCAATGCTCAGGAAAAATTCAATCTTTTAGAACTCAATTTCGAAAACCAGAGATTATCATTTCAAAAATCTGAAGAAAAATACAAAGAAGGTCTAATGGATGCCTACACTTTTTTTATTGTACGAAATAACTGGCTACAAGCAAATTTTAATCTTATCAACAGCAAAAATGACGTAATGCAGCAGACAGAATTGTTAAAGATTTTGCAAAATGGGTTTTAAAGATTGATTTACTTTCATAGAAAAAATAATGTTTCTTTACAAATAATGATGTTCATTAAAGTAAACTAACTTTATATCCGAATATAAAAAACAATTTCGCAACTTTACTTTTACAAAATTTTCCAACTACAGTTAAAATTGTGATTTTGAATATTAATAAAGGAGAATCAAGAGTGATTTTATTCAACTCTTCGGTAAAATCTGATTCGGATTGTCATTTTCTCCACAGGAATTTAGCTTAAAAGGCGATGGTTCTTTGCTGAAAATATTGTTCTATATGTAAATTAAACTATGCATTACACAAAAATAAAGCCTTGCAGGGAATTAGAACCTTTTATTCATTTCTATTGGGAATTGAAAGGAAATGAGACGGAGAAACAGTGGGAGCGCGTTTTCCCGGATGGCTGTGCTGGTGTACTCATCAATTTAGGGAATACATGCTTGACGGATAACGGTTCATTTTCAATGGAATTTGGAAAAACGTATGTCGTAGGTGCCATGAATTCTTTCAAGGACAGCATTATTGATAGGGATACTCATTTACTGGGTGTGTGTCTAAAACCTGCAACATTTGCCAATTTCTATCATTATGCTTCACAAAATGAATTAACAAACGATACTGTTGAATTTGAAAAATCCAATTCTTTTAATATCGATAAAACATTTAATAATCCATTCAATTATTTTGATCAATTCTTTTCAGATAGGCTAAAGAGCAAAAATATCAGGCTGCAGTCCACACTTGAAAATATACATTCAACAAACGGAAAGCTAAGCATTGATGAGGTGGCTAAAAGAAATTTTACAACAGTAAGACAGCTTGAACGGAATTTTAAAAAGCTGATCGGATTATCACCCAAAGAATATTCAAATATTATCCGTTTTCAGCATGCTTTGCATTTGATTAAAAATTCAGACCAAAACCGGAACTTATTGGATATTGCATTTGAATGTGGTTATTATGATCATTCGCATCTTAGTAATGACATCAAGCGAAATACCGGACTTACACCATCCTTACTTTAATTTGTCGCATTTTTACAAAGTACAGGTAGTTGAGTAAAAGTAAATTTGCACAAATAATAAAATTAAATCAATGCGAAAATTATCACTTTTCATTGCTATGAGTTTAGATGGCTACATAGCAAAACCAAACGATGACCTGAGTTTTTTGAAAATTGTAGAAAAAGAAGGGGAAGATTACGGTTACGCGGACTTTACTTCCCAAATTGATACGGTAATAATCGGCAGAAAAACCTATGATTATGTACTTAAAGAAATAGGCCCATCTCATTATGACAATGGTCAGCGGGATGTTTACGTTATCACAAGAACCGAAAGACCAAAAGTGGGCAGAACGACTTTCTATACAGGAGATATAAAAGAATTAGTCACACATTTAAAGTCTGAAAAAGGAAAAAATATATATTGTGACGGTGGTGCTGAAATTATAAATGAACTACTGAAGCATCATCTGATCGACGAGTTTACAATTTCGGTGATTCCGATTTTATTAGGTGGCGGAACAAGGCTTTTTAAAGATGGAAGACCGGAACAGGCGCTTGAATTCATTACGGCAAAAACATTTGAAACAGGATTGGTACAGCTGAAGTATGAACGAAGAAAGTAATTAGTTTTCTAAGGGTGAAAATTCCACAGAAATGTAAAATTTTTAAGAATTTAATATATATTTAAGTATCTAAAATTTTGTATATGCTTAAAGACTTTGAATTTTATCTTTTCTTGGTTTTCTTAATTACGATGCTTATCATGCTGGCCAATAAGATTAAAGTTGCATATCCGGTTTTACTGGTGTTGGCAGGACTTGTTATAAGTTTTATTCCCGGAGTACCACCCATTAAGATAGAACCCGAATTATTATTTATCATTTTTTTGCCCCCGCTATTGTATGAAGCGGCATGGTCAACCTCGTGGAAGGAGCTTTGGCGATGGCGCAGGATTATCTTCAGCTTTGCTTTCGTAGTGGTTTTCTTTACCGCACTCTCAGTTGCTGTTTTTGCCAATTATTTTATTCCTGGATTTTCTCTGGCTCTTGGTTTTTTGCTAGGGGGGATTGTTTCGCCGCCGGATGCAGTGAGCGCCGGAGCAATTTTAAAGTTTGTAAAAGTTCCGAAAAGATTGGCTTCCATTCTGGAAGGTGAAAGTTTGCTGAATGATGCTTCTTCTTTGATCATTTTCCGGTTTGCGATGATTGCTGCTGCAACCGGACAGTTTGTCTGGCATGAAGCGGCCGGAAGCTTTGTATGGATGTGCTTCGGAGGTTTGGGAATAGGACTTGGGATTGCATATGTTTTTTTGAAAATGCATAAAATATTGCCTACTGATCCAAATATAGATATACTGCTGACCTTTATTGCACCATTCTCTATGTATCTGGCGGCGGAACAGCTTCATGCATCCGGAGTTCTGGCAGTGGTTACTGGAGGACTATTTCTTTCTTACCGCAGTCATGATTTTTTAAGCAGTGCGTCGCGAATACGTACGGTAACCGTTTGGGAAAGTTTTTGTTTCCTGTTGAACGGGATTGTTTTCATGCTGATCGGTTTAGACCTGCCGGAAATTGTTTCAGGCTTGGGCGAAACAGATATTTACACTGCCATCGGTTACGGAATTGCAGTTACCGTAGTGCTTATTATTGTCAGGATTTTAGCAGGGTATGGGGCACTCATTACAACCTTAGTGATGAGAAATTTCATTACTGTTGCCGATCCGCAATCACCTGGGTGGCAAACGCCTTTAATTATTGGATGGACCGGAATGAGAGGGGTGGTGTCTTTAGCGGCGGCGCTTTCCATTCCCTTGACTTTAGATGACGGCTCTCCGTTCCCACAAAGAAATATGATCCTTTTCATTACTTTTATCGTGATTCTGTTGACGCTGCTTTTACAGGGGCTTACACTTCCTTTTTTACTTAAAAGATTTCCGCCGGTAGATAGGGATTTTATAAGAAGTGCAAAAGAAATCGATTATGAAATTCTAAACAATCTGGCAAAAGTAGCTATTGATAAAATCCGAAGTGACTATGCAGACAAAATAGAAAGTTTTCCGGCGTTGAAAGATCAATTGCAGAAATACGAAAACCAGTTGAGCAGTTCTGAAATCATTCTGAATTATGAGGAATACAGACGTATTTATATTGACATACTCGACGCTCAAAGAAGCTGGCTTATCAATAAAAACCGTGAAGAGCTTTTACTGGATGAAAATATTATCAGAAAACATCTGAGATTATTGGATTTGCAGGAGGAAAGATTGAATATGAAAGGTTAATTTCGTTGAAATATTATTTTAACTTTTTGAATAAAAAAGAGTCCGTCTCACCACTCGTGAACGGACTTTTTTTGATATTGTCGATCCTTATTTTCAGAGAAAAGTTTTCTGATAAACGATTCTCAGACTTATACCATCAGGTTTTAGAAATACATTTTTGTGTATTTTATTCTGTCACTTTTAAGTGCTGGATTTTTCCGTCCGCAATTTCAAAATGAAATTTTAAAATAATCGGACTGCCCGGAAATGTTCCTGAAATTTTTGCTGACAAAATATTTTTTTTCTCCTCATAATCTACCGGCTCCATTGTGGCTTTATAATCTTTGTTGGATTTGTCGATCCATTGTTCGATTTCTTTTCTCCCTGTATGGGTTTTGCCTTCATCAAAAACTACGGCTGTTTCTGCAAAACATTGTGCATAAGCAGCACTATCAAAATTATTCTGTGTTTTTACTAACTCGCTGATTACATTTGGTAAGTTCATATTTTCTATTTTTTTAATGATTATTAAATGGTTGGTACTGTTCCGCCATCGATTACATATTCTGTTCCTGTTAAATAGCTGGCTCTTGGTGAAACCAAAAAGCCTACAAATTCGGCAACTTCGGCAGGTTCAGCAGGTCTTCCGAAAGGAATTCCTCCCAATGCATCCATTACGCCCTGTTGCGCTTCTTCTACCGTACTGTTCGAATTTCTTGCAATTTCGCCCAGCCAGGCTTCCGATGCTGTTGTATTGATCCAGCCTGGAGAAACCGCCAATACACGAACACCTTTAGGAGTAACTTCGTTTGATAAGCTTTTGCTGTAGTTTCTCAGTGCTGCTTTTGCGGCTGCATAAGGTAAAGTAGAATCGTATAGAGGCAGTTTACCTTGGATAGAAGCGATGTGAATAATAACACCCGTTTTTCGCTCGATCATTTGCGGTAAAAATCCCCTGTCTAGCCGAACCGGAGCCAAAAGATTAGCCTGTAGCGTTGATTCCCAATCTTGATCATTAAGCACGGCAAACCCGCCTGCAGGAGTAGATGATCCACCAAGGTTGTTAACCAAAATATCCAGTCTTCCGTAGCCCGAAAGCACTTCGCTGATTACTTTTTGGGTACCTTCTGCTGTACTCAGATCGGATGCAATGAAATGAAGATTACTGTTCTCTTGTTCAGGGGTATTTCTTGCGGTAATAATAACCGTTGCGCCAGCTTGTAGCAGTCTGTCTGCAATGGCTTTTCCTGCTCCTTTTGTACCTCCTGTTACCAATGCAATTTTGCCGGATAACTCATTGTTGTAATTAAATTGTTCCATTTTTTAGATTTGTTTATAGGACAAAATTGAGGTATAAAAACAGTTCATACAAGTACGGAGTTACGATTCAGATAGGGATAAATTATTCCCCTATTGTACAAATCGGAACATACGCTTACTTTTACATTATGTATGAGAGAAAAATAATTCCGAATCTGAATTGTGGTCTTGACCTAATCGGTGAAGTGCTGTACGGCAAATGGAAAATCCGTCTTCTTTGGTTTATTTATCAGGGACATAAAAGACCAAGCGAATTGCAGCGTAAAATTCCGGATGCATCACGAAGAGTTTTAAATATCCAGCTAAAAGAGTTGGAAGACCACGAGTTGGTTACGAAGAAAATTTACCCTGTCGTACCCCCAAAAGTAGAATATAGCTTAACTGAGTTTGGTGAAAGCCTGATCCCAGTTGTAGGAGCTTTGGGACAGTGGGGAGATCAGCATGAAGAACGGTTAAGAACCTTAATTTTAAAAAGAATTCAGGGATTGGTGGATCCGGAGGAAGATTAAAGGTTTTGTATTCCGGTAAAATTATTTCCGTTCCAATAGTTCCCAAATTTTCAGAAAATTCCTAATGAAGTGATAAATGACTTCATGGTTAGTATAAGTTTTTATAATTTAAAGAAATCATTCAGCAGTTACCAGTTTACAAATATGAATTTTTCCTGCCACGGGAGCTTCACGAGACCTATTCCCCAATCTAGTTTTTCTAATAAAATATCCTGTGTTTTTCGTTCCACAGTCAGGGTGTAGTCATGATCAGTAATAATTAACTTACCAGAACGCTGGAAAAATTCGTTTTGTAACAGGGCGACTGATGATTTTTTCATAGGTGCCCAATTGTGTTGAACACTTTCTATTACATTTTTAGCTTGTGTTTTATGTTTGCTCGAAAGTTTAATATGTTTGTTAATGGTTTTATTCACAGGAATATTACATAAGAATTTTTCGAAAGTCATTTCATACTCCGGAGCGTTTGTTTTTCCGGTAGCAATATAATGTAGCAAATGGGCACATAATTCAGGATCAATAAGTTGTTGGGTTTTGGGGTGAAGAAGCTGACAATGTTCAAAAAAAATTTTAATAAACGGATGTATTAAAATAAGTCCTGCGTTTTGAACATATTGCCCCTCGTTTTTAATTAAATCCTCATCACGCATGTTTAATTTGGCCTCTGTATCCTTTTGGGAAGTTGTTACGATCAAAATTTCTTCGTTCTTAGAGGCATTTTCTGAATTTTTTTTGATGATTTCTATAATTTCATTTTTATTAATAAAAGGGAATATCTCAACTATTGTTTTCACATTCTGATGATTCTTTTTTGCCTTTGAGAAAACAGCTGAAGCTGATTCTGCATTTGCTATTTGTTGTAGAAGATATTCCCTGATATTGCTATTTGATGAGCTTACATACTTTGATAAGACATTCAAAATTAAACGCCACATAATGATTCTTTCATTATGGCTCAGTTTAGATATGGGATGCGTAATACTGTCTCCCAAATTGATTTTTAACTCCTTATTTTTTAAAATTACCAGACATAATTGTGCGATCTGCTCGTTCGAAAGTTGATGGATAATCCGATCCTGAACATTTGGTTTAGATAAAATCGGGATGATGCTTTCTTGTAAGTCGTTTACCATAATGAGAGTGTCGAATACTTTTGGTTCTAAAAAAGCAATATGTTTTTCATCAGAATTCCACCATGGGGTATGTCCTTTTTCCAGAAAATAGATAAAAGTTTGAACTAATTTTTTTTGATGGTCAATCAGATATGCTTTAGAATCATGTTCTGTTTCTTCTGAAGTGTCAATTGATTTTGTAATTTCTTCAATTTCTTCTTTAAAGAGTTGAGTGATTTTCTCTTTTAACTCTGCATCTAACGAGCTGTTTTTTACATCCAGATTCAGTGCTAACCGGGGAATTTGCAAGATATGATTATCTAATTTGTAATCTAAAGCATTGATATACTTTTCTATTTCCGGAAAAACATCCATAGACAAAAAGCTATTAATATCTTCTTTTATACTAAATGCTTTTTCTTTATTGTTTACTGTAATTTCGATAAAAACTTTCTGAATGATATGATTCTGCTTCACACTAAATAGGATTAATTATAAAAAATAAGGTTATTAAATTGTTTAATTTTAATCAAACTCTCCTCCCCAAAAACCGGCAGGGCAAAGACTTAACGTTGATCTTTGTTTTGCGCTCAATCTGCATCCGCAACCTCTTACAAACCCATCTTTCGGATGATCTGCAACTTCCAGCGTATTGGGATTAAGCCATTTCATAGCATTACAATTATTACCATTTTTTAAAGGACATGCATTGCAGATTTCTTCTCTTATAGAGAAAACATACTCTTCACTTTGGCTGGCCATACCCATTTTTGAGCGTAATTCATTAAAGTGACCGTCAATGATTTCATTTCGTTTACTAAAAAGTTTTTTGATATTCATGTGATAAAGTTTTAAATTCTTGGACAAAATTAAGCGAACAAAAGACGTTTTTTATAATTATGAGGCGGTTGTATTCAGTCTTTGCAGTAAAAGAGAAAATTATTTTTCTGATGATCCGGATTTGTAATTTTTAAAGCTTATTTAACCGCATTTAGATAGACATATTAAGAAATGATATTTGCTTTTAAATATCACTAGTTTTAGATTTAATATTATTTTTATTTAAGTTTTTCTTTTTATGTGTGCTTTTAAATATTTGATTTTTAATTTATTGTGGTTTGTTTGTTTTTGTTTTTTCAATTATTAGTGAAAATTTTGTTTACTGCAAAGACAGGTTTGAGCCCCCGAAATATTTGTCTTTTGGTTGAGAACGATTGTATGTTTGCAGCATAACAATTAAGAACAGAATTATGATAAAAGAAGTATTGACCGTTTTAAAAGATCAACTGAATGATTCAGAAGGTTTAGAGGATATTGCTGTTGTTGATGACATAGCAAAACATGATGACGACACTTCAGGCTTGGGTGATAAGGTAGTCATTACCTTGCTAAACGTTGAAGAAGAATCAACATTAAAAAACAGATCAAGATATAATAAGGTTCCGGTAAGCGAAAATTCAACTCAATATGAAATAAAAATGGAGAGTCCGCCAGCTTATTTAAATCTATATGTGATGATCTCTGCAAACAGAGCCACCTATGAAAATGCTTTAATCAATATTTCAAAAGTTATTGAGGTGTTTCAGACCAACAGTGTACTGGAATATTCTGATCCGGCAGGTAATAAAGAAAATGACTTTAAATTCAGAATTGAACTGCATTCTATCCCTTTTGAACAGTTAAGCTATGTCTGGGGATTATTGGGCGGAAAAGTGATGCCTTCGGTTTTATATAAAATCAGTGTAATCAAAATTTCGGCTAAGGATGCTACTTCTATTGAATTAATTAATGACGTTAATATTCAAAGCATTAAAGTTAATTAACGATAAAAAATAAAAACTAATAACCATTTTTTCAAATTTTAAATCATGCCAAATCCAACAACCCCGGGTGTTTCAGTAGAGGAATTTACAAAGCTTCCCTATTCAATAGCCTTAGCGGATACCGCAATGCCAGTATTTATTGGGTATACAGAGTTAATTCCTGATGATTATGATATTAATGATAATCATAATGAAAAACTTAAAATCAGTTCTCTTTTAGAATATGAAGACAAGTTTGGAAAAGCAAAAAAGGAAAATATTCGGTTAAGAGACAGCAGAGATGGAGGAGTAGCCCTTGTAACTCCGGAAGCACAATTTCTAATGTATTATTCGCTGCAGATGTATTTTGCCAATGGCGGCGGTCCCTGCTATATTGTTTCTGTAGGAACTTATGCTTCAACTTTGGCTGGAGTGCAGCTATCTTCATTGAAAACCGGACTGGATAAAACCGAAACCCTAAAAGCTATTAAAGATCCAATTCTTATTGTGTTCCCCGATGCAGTATCGTTAAGCGAGCCCAGTTTTTACGAACTCTATAATTATACAATAGGAAAATTGGGGACGAAAAACAGGTTTGCCATTTTAGATACCTATGAAGGAAATTCTGTAATTACATCAAATGATCTTAATACCATTGGCCATTTTAGAGCCGGAATTCTCAATCCGACAAATCAGGCAGCAGCTTACTTCCCTCATTTAAAAACGATTTTGAATTATGCTTTTGATGAGGACGAGTTACCTATTGTACATACTGGTTTACAGGAAGAAGCACAAGATAGCACAATTTTTTATAAAGAAGAGATTGCTGCTTTGGATGAGTTAAAAAACTTAGCAGTCGATGAAGTTTCGGGTGAATCAGCAAACGGATTTATACTTGCCGATTTATTGGATCAGGCTATTGTAATTGCTGAAGAAGTAAATGAAACAGCTGACACGAAAAATGCTTTAACAGAGGCAATTAATGACGCAAAAGCCGTATTAAATGAGCTATATGACGCAACAATAGATGATTTTATTGTACCTGAAGATTTAGACGAAAATGCACCACTTTTTAGCAGAGGTTTTAATGCATTAAAAACAGCAATTCTGAATACAGAAGATAGGCTTGGGAGTGCAAATGGTTTAACATTGAAAAGCTTACAGACATCCGATTCTTTATTGTACAATCAGGTAAAAGAAGCCATTAAATCCTTAAAAGTTATTTTACCGCCATCATCAGCAATAGCAGGAATATATGGTAGAGTAGACAGTATTAGAGGAGTGTGGAAAGCTCCGGCAAATGTAAGCCTTAATTATGTAATTGCACCTACAGAAAAAGTTTCTGATCAGGAACAAGCAGATTTAAACATCCATTCTTCAGGAAAGTCTATCAATGCAATCAGGACTTTTGTCGGAAAAGGCAATCTAATCTGGGGAGCCAGAACCCTGGATGGAAAGGATAAAAAAGATGATGGAAATGACAATGAATGGAAATATATACATGTACGTCGCTATTATAATATGATTAAACAATCGATCAGCGAAGCACTTGTAAAATTTATTGACGAACCCAATATTCCCCAAACATGGCTTAGAGCAAAAACAATGTTGGAAAACTTTCTTAATCAGCAATGGATGGATGGTGCATTGGCAGGAAGTACGCCGAAAGAAGCCTACGAAGTAAAAGTTTACGGAACCAAAGATCCTATTACTGGAAATATTACCAATCCGATGAATGTGGAAATCAAAATAGCATTAATGCGCCCTGCAGAGTTTATCATCCTGAATTTCTCACACCAATTACAACAATCATAAAAGTAATAAACGAATAAAATACTTGAAGTTTTATTTCGAGATATAATATTAATTTAAAAATTTTAACAAATGAATTACAAAACCCCTGGAGTCTATGTGGAGGAGAAGGAAACATTTCCGCCTTCCGTAGCGCAAGTTGAAACAGCTATTCCTGCTTTTATCGGGTATACAGGAAAAGGTCAAAAAAACAAACCAACAAAAATAGCTTCGATGTTGGAGTACGAAGCTCTTTTTGGAAAAGCAAACCCTGAAGACTTCTTAATTGATGTATCAGGCGATTCCGTTACTGGATATTCAGTTGAGGCTAATATAACACCCAGCCCTTTTAAAATGTATTATGCTATGCAAATGTATTTTGCTAATGGAGGTGGAACATGTTATATCGTTTCAGTGGGACAGGAAAACAACTACTATTCAACAGTAAATTTTAATGAACTAATTGAAGGTCTTGATACTTTAAAGAAAGAAGATGAACCAACTCTTATAGTTTTCCCGGATGCTGAAGCTTTAGGATCAAATGCCAACATTTTATATAAATATGCTTTAGAGCAAGCGAGAGATTTAAAAAACAGATTCGTTATTTTGGATGTCAATTATCAAAATGATTGGAGTGAAGTTGGAGAGTTTAGAGCTATGTTAAATAGTGGCGAACATTTAAAATATGGAGCTGCTTATTTTCCAAAATTAGAAACAGTTTTAAGTTATAATTATGATGCAGAAACCATTATGGTTTTAGGTACTGCGTTAGATGATTTAAAATATTCAGATTCAGAATTATATAGCAAAGTTAAAAAAGCAATTGAATCTCAACCCGTAATATTAGGTCCATCATCAGCAATAGCAGGAGTTTACGCAAAAGTAGACAGTACTTTCGGAGTATGGAAAGCACCTGCAAATGTTGGGCTTAACTATGTGGTAGCACCTAAGATAAAAGTTTCTGATAGAGAACAAGATGTGCTTAATGTAGATGAAACAGGAGGAAAGTCTATCAATGTTATCAGAAATTTTACAGGAAAAGGTCCACTAGTTTGGGGAGCAAGAACGTTGGATGGAAATAGTAATGAATGGAGATATATCTCTGTACGTCGTTTCTTCAATATGGTGGAAGAATCGGTGAAAAAAGCGACAGAACGTTTCGTTTTCGAACCGAATACAGCCAATACATGGATCCGCGTACAGACTATGATCGAGAATTTCCTGAATCAGCAGTGGCAGGACGGAGCTTTGGCAGGAAGCAAGCCTGAAGAAGCGTATTATGTGAGTGTCGGTTTAAACAAAACTATGTCTGCACAGGATGTTCTGGAAGGAAGAATGAACATTGAAATCGGTATGGCAGCAGTACGTCCGGCGGAATTTATTGTCCTTCGTTTTTCACACAAATTACAGGAAGCATAAATAAATTAATAATAAATATACATACATTATGAGTACATATCCATTAGTAAAGTTTGCCTTTGAAGTAGATTGGGGTGGAACAAAAGTAGGATTTCAGGAGGTAAGTGGATTAAATTCCGAAGCCGCTTTAATCGAATACAGACACGGGGCAAGTCCGGATTTCAGCAAGATTAAAATGCCGGGCTTGAAAACTTTCAGCAACATTACTTTAAAAAGAGGAACTTTCAAAAGTGATAACGAATTTTTTGAATGGTTTCAGACGATTCAGCTCAACACAGTAGAGAGAAGATCGATTACAATCTCTCTTCTAGACGAAAATGGAGAGCCTGCAGTAACATGGAAAATAAAAAATGCATTCGTTCTTAAATTGAATTCAACCGATCTAAAAGCAGAAGGAAATGAAGTTGCCATTGAAACACTGGAAATTGCACACGAAGGATTAACGATCGAAAATAACTAATTATTAACTTAAAAATTAAAAAAAATGAATTACAAAACACCTGGAGTCTACGTAGAGGAAGTTGCAAAATTCCCACCCTCTGTAGCACAAGTAGAAACGGCTATTCCTGCTTTTATCGGATATACAGCAGAAGGACCAAAAAATGAACCGACAAGAATTTCTTCAATGTTGGAATACGAAACACTTTTTGGAAAAGCAAATGCAGAAACTTTTACAGTCACTGTAAATACTGATAATTCAGTTGGAGCCACTGTAGTTCCAAGTGGTTTCAAAATGTATTATGCTATGCAAATGTATTTTGCTAATGGTGGAGGACCATGTTATATTGTTTCTGTAGGAAATTATTTGTCTGCAGTGGAATTGGATGATCTGGAAGATGGTCTTGTTACTTTAGAAAGAGAAGATGAACCAACTCTTATTGTTTTCCCGGATGCTGAAGCTTTAGCGAATGAAGCGTATAGGTTATACGAAAAAGCTTTAGATCAGGCAGAATTATTAAAAGACAGATTTGTTATTATGGATGTGGTTGGAGATGTTGATGAATTTAAAGATATAACAGGACCTTCTGCAGGACCAAGCGGAGAGCGTTTAAAATACGGCGCTGTTTATTATCCAAAATTAGAAACTGTTCTAAGTTACAATTATGATGCTTCAACAGTGCAGGGCGTTAATTTAACTACATTGAAAACTTCAAATTCAGAATTATACAACAAAGTTAAAAAAGCAATTGAATCTACGCCAGTAGTACTAATACCATCATCAGCAATAGCAGGAGTTTATGCAAAAGTAGACAGCACTTCCGGAGTATTTAAAGCACCTGCAAATGTTGGGCTTAACTATGTTGTAGCACCTAAGGTGAAAATTTCTCATGAAGAGCAAATGACGTATAATGTAAATCCAACAGGAAAATCAATTAACGCCATTAGAACTTTTACTGGAAAAGGAAGTTTGGTTTGGGGAGCAAGAACCTTGGACGGAAACAGCAATGAATGGAGATATATCTCTGTACGTCGTTTCTTCAATATGGTGGAAGAATCGGTGAAAAAAGCGACAGAACGTTTCGTTTTCGAACCGAATACGGCCAATACGTGGATCCGCGTACAGACTATGATAGAGAATTTCCTGAACCAGCAGTGGCAGGACGGAGCTTTGGCAGGAAGCAAGCCTGAAGAAGCGTATTACGTAAGTGTAGGTTTAAACAAAACCATGTCTGCACAGGATATCCTGGAAGGAAGAATGAATATCGAAATTGGTATGGCAGCAGTGCGTCCGGCTGAATTTATTGTCCTTCGTTTTTCACACAAATTACAGGAAGCATAAAATAAATCAATAACATAAATATACATACATTATGAGTACATATCCATTAGTAAAGTTTGCCTTTGAAGTAGATTGGGGCGGAACAAAAGTAGGATTCCAGGAAGTGAGCGGATTAAATGCTGAAGCTGCTTTGATTGAATACAGACACGGAGCAAGTCCGGACTTCAGCAAGATTAAAATGCCGGGATTGAAAACATACAGCAATCTTACATTGAAGAGAGGAACTTTCAAGGGGGATAACGAATTTTTTGAATGGTTTCAGACGATTCAATTGAATACAGTAGAGAGAAGATCCATTACAATTTCTCTTTTGGATGAGAATGGAGAGCCTGCAGTAACCTGGAAAGTAAAAAATGCATTCGTTCTTAAAGTGAATTCAACAGATCTGAAAGCAGAAGGAAATGAAGTTGCCATTGAGACACTGGAAATTGCACACGAAGGATTAACTATCGAAAATAACTAATCATGGCTCTTTTATATCCTCCAACCAGTTTCTCTTTTATTGTTAATGGGATCTCGACAACAGAGGGTATTGACTCCAGATTTCAATCGATCTCCGGTTTATCAACAGAAATTCCAACTGAAGAATATGCCGAAGGAGGCGAAAACAGATTTACTCATCAGCTTCCTTTGAGACCAAAATATCCTAATTTAGTTCTTAAACGTGGATTGATCGTAAGTTCCGGATTGATCAGCTGGTGCAGAAATGCGATGGAAAACTTCGAGTTTGAACCCAGAGATCTGATCATTACCCTTTCGGGAGGTCTGCAATCTACAGCACCTTTAATGGTTTGGAATGTAGTTGGAGCGTATCCTGTAAAATGGGAAGTATCAGAATTCAACGCAGAAGAAAGCAAACTTGCTATTGAAACCATAGAACTGAAATACAGATATTTCACAATACCCTCATCATTAGCAAGCTTAGGCTTGTAATTTCTAAATCTAATCTAAGCACGAAAAGTGTGTTAGTTTTCAGATAACATTCAGCAAAACTTTTCAGATAAATAACAAGAGATTGGTCTATAGTAAGACTGAACGCACTTTTCATGTGCTTAGATTTTTTAAAATAAATATGTTAAATCATTGGTTATTAGTGTTTTTGGATATTAATAATTGATAAAAAAACAAACGAAATGCCAATAGAAATAAAAGAGCTTCACATTAAAATAAATGTGGATGAAAAAGCAGCAGCAACAACAAATGCAACATCAGTTGATGAAGCAAAAATTATGCGGGCAATTAGTGAAAGTGTAGAACAAATGTCAAATATTGAAAAACGTAAAAAAGAAAGATAATGGCAAAGTTAATGATAGATACGTATAAAGATAATAGTTTTTCACCTACTGCTTTGATTAAGGCTAATGCTTTTACAGCAACTATTAACCCTACAAGTTTTTCAATAGCGTATAAAACATTTCAAAATACAGAGCAAGCTGCAGGAACATCGAATACGAATACAAAATATGAAAAGTCACTTGCTCCAAGTTTACAGATCGAATTTTTATTTGATGATACGGGCGTAACCGATAGTAATCCTGGAAATACACTTGTAAATAAGCTGAAAAAGCTAAAAAAAGCAAGTAAAAGTATAACTGAAGAAAATACAGTAACACAGCAAATTACAGACTTTTATGCAGCAACAGGAAAGTTTATAGGGAATATACATAAACCTAGCAATGTAATCCTTCGATGGGGTTCAAGTTTGGCTTCAGGTGCAAGTTCTAACTCTGCCTACGAATTTAAAGGTATACTTACTGACCTGACGATGGAATACAAGTTATTTGATAGTGAAGGGAAACCTTTAAGAGTAGTAGCAAAAGCAACATTTAGTGAATCTATTAGTCCGGAGCTAATGAAGACCATAGATAATACGAACTCTCCGGATCTTACTCATAAAAGAACAGTCCAGGACGGAGATACATTGCCCTTAATGACCGAAAGAATTTACGGAGATTCTAAATACTATCTGGAGGTAGCTAAAGCAAATGGTCTTATCAATTTCAGACAGTTAAAACCAGGGAGTGAGCTATACTTTCCACCAATAGAAAAAACATCATAAAATGAACAACAGTGGATATATAAAAACGGCTAAAACCCCGGACTTAATAACTTTTAAAGTGATGTCCGGAGGTACCGAATTGCCGGGTAAATATGGAGTTAAAAGTATTGTTGTAGAAAAAGAAGTCAACAGAATTCCATATGCCCGCATCGTTATTTTAGATGGAAGCGTACCAGAACAGGATTTTAAGCTAAGTAATGAAGAACTGTTAATTCCCGGAAAAGAAATTGAAATTACAGCAGGATATCACTCTGAAGAAGAAACCATTTTTAAAGGAGTTGTTGTAAAACATAATATAAAAGTTAGAAGTGGCTTTTCTTACCTCATTATCGAATGCAGAGATAAAGCTGTGAAAATGACTTTGGGAAGAAAAAGCAAATATTTCTACGACAGCAAAGACAGTGATATTATCGAAGAACTGATTGGTAATAGCGGTGCAACTGCCGATGTTGAAGCTACTTCAAATTCACATAAAGAATTGGTTCAGTATCAGGCTTCTGATTGGGATTTTATGTTAACCAGAGCACAGGCAAACGGTAAATTGTGTTTTGTTGATGACGGAACGGTGAAAATAGCGAAACCCGATTTTAGTGGAAAAGAAGTGGAAACCGTTGTTTACGGATCCTCAGTACACGAATTTGACGGTGAAATTGACGCAAGAGATCAATTCAACAAAATTACAGCTAAAAGCTGGAGCTATACCGATCAGGAACTGACAAAAGTGGAAGCTCAGAATCCGGCTATTAATCTGAATGGAAATCTTTCATCCGGAGATTTAGCGAAAGTTTTCGGAATTGAAGATCTTCAGCTTAAACACGGCGGAAATCTTACTCAAAACGAATTACAAGATTGGAGTGATGCAAAAGCAACCTTTCAGCAATTGGCTAAAACAAGAGGAAGAGTAAAATTTCAGGGAATTCCTTCTGTGAAGCCGGGAGTATCTTTAACGCTACAAGGAGTAGGAAACCGATTTAATGGAAAAATTTATGTTACAGGTGTTCGTCACGAAATAGCTGAAGGAAATTGGCTGGTTGATGCACAATTCGGACTTTCTCCAACATGGTTTTCAGAAACTTATGATATAAGCGAGATACCGGGCTCAGGAATTATTCCCTCCATAAACGGATTGCATATCGGTATTGTATCACAATTAGAATCGGATCCGGATGGTGAAGACAGGATTTTAGTACAAATCCCAATCATCAATAACGAAGAGGAAGGAATTTGGGCAAGAGTTGCTACACTGGATGCCGGAGAAAACAGAGGATCATTTTTCAGGCCGGAAATCGGTGATGAGGTCATTATCGGTTTCATTAATGATGATCCTAATGATGCTGTGGTACTTGGAATGTTAAACAGCAGTACCAAGCCTGCTCCAATTGTAGCTTCTGACGATAATCACGAAAAAGGATTTGTTACCCGAAGCGAAATGAAAATGATCTTTAATGACGACAAAATCTCTTACACCCTTGAAACACCAAAAGGAAAAAAAGTGATCCTGGACGAAGATGCAGACATCATTAAAATAGAAGATGAACATTCCAATATCCTTACGCTTAATAAAGACGGCATTAGTATAGAAAGTGGGAAAGACATCAAGATGAAAGCAAAAGGTGACATTAAGATGGAAGGAACTAATATCAGTATCAAAGCAAGTGCTCAGTTGAAAGCAGAAGGAAGCTCTGGTTCGGAACTTAAATCCGGGGCTGTAACCATAGTAAAGGGATCTCAGGTAAAAATTAATTAATCATGAAACCGGCAGCAAGAATTACAGATATGCATACCTGTCCTATGGTGACAGGAAATGTTCCGCACGTAGGTGGCCCAATAATTCCCGCAGGAGAACCGACTGTATTAATCGGTGGAAAACCCGCAGCCAGAGTAGGAGATAAAGCAGTATGTACAGGTCCGCCAGATACTATTGCATCGGGATCTTCAAGTGTAATGATAGGCGGAAAACCTGCCGCAAGAATGGGGGATTCCACTGCTCATGGAGGCGTAATAAGCGCAGGTGAACCTACTGTTTTAATAGGTGGATAATAAGAGAAAGGTTTTATATGATAATAGCCGCCATTTAAATAAACATCAATAATAAAACGGTTAGAACAAACCAAACTCTATGCTACAGATGCAAGATGTTATAACTAAATATAATACAAAATAACGTATGAAATCGCTATGGTTAAGTCTAAATATACGAAATATGAAGGGTAAGCGATTGTATATGACCTTGAAAAGAATAAATATCTACATATGAAAATAAATACAGATTTTTTAGGAATAGGCTGGAGTTTTCCGCCTGAGTTTAATGAAACTGAAGGAAAACTGGCAATGACTACCGATGTGGAAGACATCAATAATAGTCTTATGATTTTATTATCAACACGACCAGGTGAACGTGTAATGTTCCCAAATTACGGATGTGACTTGCAGGAAATGCTTTTTAAACCTCTGGACTTAACGCTGATCACTCAGATGAAAGGAATTGTTGAGCGTGCAATTTTATATCATGAACCTAGAATAAACATTTTGAGTATTGATATTGATACCCAGGATGAGCTTGAAGGAGAGGTTCTAATAACAGTTGACTACGAAGTAAGAAATACGAATACAAGAAGCAATATGGTTTTTCCTTTCTACAAAGGAGAAGCAACAGAAATATAATGAATTACGGAATGTCTGTAGCCATTTTAAATACGACCAAACACTACAATAAGTATTGCATCTGACCATAGAAAGATAAATATAAAACAAATGAAAAAAACAGATACATTTTCACATTATCGTGAAGGAAAATCACAAATGCAGCGCTTTTTAGCAGAATTAGATCCGGGTAATCTTGAATTACACGATTTCGATTTGTTTGATTGGCTATTATTTGCAAACAATTTTGCGAAGCGTGTAAACTATTTTGATAAAGATGATAATACAACACCAAAAGGAAACTGGGGAAACTTTTTCTTGGGTGATGATGATACTGATACTATACCACGTAGAGAGAGTGTTGAGTATAAAAGTATGAAAAAACAGGTTGCAGATCTTATGTCACAGTTTGAACAAGACAGCAACTTGACTCCTCATTTAACATTATTTGTTTGCTTTTTAAAATTATTAGATTTCTCTAAAAAAGCCTTTAATAATTTAACGAAAAGGCATTTGGATTTCTATTATAATGAAATACTTCAAATTGAAAAAAATGATGCTAAATCAGATAAAGTCTATGTCATTTTTGAATTGGCCAAAAAAGCAATTCAGGAGAAAATTCCGACCGGTACATTGCTGGATGGTGATAAAGACGCTGGTGGAAAAAAACGTGTTTACAAAACAGGCGAGGAGCTTATTGCCAATCAGGCAAAAGTAGTTGAAGTAAAAAGTTTTTTAAACGACGTAAAAGAAAGGGAGCTGAAAATGGCTCCGATCGCAAATTCTTCCGATGGTTTGGGTGATAAATTACCTGAAGAGAGCAATTATTGGTGGCCTTTTGGATATAACGCTAATGAAACAATTGCTGATAAAAAATCTATCTACAAAGAACTTCCAAAAGCTAAACTGGGCTTTTCGGTGGCATCATCATTATTTGATTTAAAAGAAGGTGAAAGAACAGTTACTCTTAAAATTGATTTTAAGAAAAATTCAACACAAAGACTGCAAAAACTTCCGGAGGGATATATTGAAAACACTATCAAAGTGCTTTGTAGTGGCGAAAAAGAATGGTTATCCGGAATTCCTTTAAAATGTAACAGAAAGGAAGAAGACAGATTAGAACTTTCTTTCACATTACCCAAAGATTTTCCCGCGGTGGTAAAATACAATAAGGAAGTACTTTTAGAAACATTCCAGACCAATTTCCCTGTTGTAAGGTTTATGATTGAAGGAGAAAAATACTACGATGTCTACGAAGCTCTTTCGGATACACTGGTAAAAAATATAGAAATATCGGTTGATGTAAAAGGAGTAAAATCGATTCAGATCGAAAACGACAACGGGGCATTAAATTCAGAAAAGCCTTATTATCCGTTCACGGCACAACCCATTAAAGGATCTAATTTTTTTATTAAATGCCCTGAAATGTTTTCTAAAAGATGGCAGAATGCAGACATTACCATCAACTGGAAGAATACTCCGGATTCTATAAAAGATTTATACTCCGGATATATCATTCAACCCAACCAAAACATCAGTTTACAGGAGTTTGAAGGGCTGGAAAACACATCAATTGTAAGCTCTGATAGTTATTTTAAAGCAGATACAGCTTTACTGGATAAAGAAATATGGCATACGAAAGCTAATGATATTGATTTATTTAAAAAAATAGAGAACGGTTATCAAACTCAGTTTTCTATCAATAATGTAAGTGATGAGTCGGGAACAAGTGAGGTGATCAGATTGACGCTGAACCAGTCGTCATTACATGACGTGTATCCCAAATTGTACACTTTGGCATTATCTGCCGGTTCTAATAGTAAGAAAAAGATTCCAAACGAACCTTATATTCCTTTTGCTGAAGATATTGAGCTGAATTACAGTGCAAAAGAAGATGCTTATTCATATTTAAACGAAGATTCCGAAGGTGAGGCTTCAAAAAGTAAAGAAGTGCAATTGTATCATGAAGATGCATTCGGGCAATACGAAAAAGAAGTTAAAATACAGAATATTGTTCCGATACACGAAAATGGAGGTGAGTTATACATCGGTCTTGAAGCGAAAACACAAACGACAGTTTCTCTCCTAATTCAGATGTTGGAAGGAAGTGAAAATCCTTTAGCCGATACTTTCCAGAACAAAGAGTTTATAGAATGGAGCATTCTTTCAAAAAATACATGGATTGATCTGTCAAAGGATATGTTACAGAATGAGACCAGAAGATTCCTGGAATCCGGTATCGTAAAGTTTAAAATTTCCAAAGATATCGATACCAACCATACAAGATTTACCGACGGATTGGTTTGGGTAAGAGCCAGAACGAAAAGAAGTTACGATGCAGTATGTAAAATTCAGGGAATTTATACTCAGGCAGTTTTGGCAACGTTCCAGAACCAGAACAATGATCTGTCTCATTTAAATGATGGATTAGCCGCAAAAACCATTGCTAAACTCATTACAAGAGTTCCTCAGGTAAAATCTGTTAACCAGCCTTACAATTCGTTTGGCGGTAAATACAAAGAAACAGATCCTGAGTTTTACAGACGTGTAAGTGAAAGATTGAGGCATAAGCACAGAGCCATTACCCAATGGGATTACGAGCATTTGGTTTTACAGGAATTTCCGGAGGTTTTTAAAGTAAAATGCTTAAACCATACTTCTGAAAAATCTTATATGGATCCGGGTTTTGTAACCTTGATGGTGGTGCCGAATATTAAAAATAAAAATGCTTTTGATGTTTACCAGCCAAGAGTGAGCAGAGCTACCCTGAATAAAATTCAAAACTATGTAAACGAATTAAATACAATGCATGTTGATGCTCAGGTAATTAATCCAAATTATAAAGAAGCAAAAGTAGAGGCGAAGGTGAAATTCTTCGAACAGTATGATGAAACATTTTACCTGAAACAATTAGATGAAGATATTAAAAAATATATCTCTCCTTGGGCTTTTACAGACACTAAAGATATTGATTTTAATGTGGTATTGAATGTTAATCAGCTCGTTACCTACTTAGAGCAGCTACATTACGTAGATTATATTGACGAAGTGAAAATAAAGGTTAATGATGAGCTGCAAAAACAGGCTTTGATAGAAGTAGATCCAAAATCAATCTTGGTATCATCTAAACAGCATAACGTGAGTATTACAAATCAGGTATGTATTTAATAATAAACAGAAGAAAACATAATCATGTCAGAAAATAAGCATATTAGTATATCAAAAAATATAGAAACTGAAGATCAGACAGATTTTCACTTTCTACGAAAAACAGGTATTGAATACATAGAAAAGTTAGGAGGAAAGCTCTGGACCGATTATAATTCTCATGATCCTGGTATTACCACTCTGGAAGTTTTAAGTTATGCCATCACAGATCTTGGGATGAGAATGAATCTGAATATGGAAGATATCCTGTCTTCTGATGAAGAAGAGAAAGATATTCATACACAGTTTTTAAAAGCTACTGAGATTCTGCCTTCAAAACCATTAACCGAGCTTGACTATAGAAAATTATTTATCGATATCAACATGATTTCAGGACATAAAAGGCCAATCCGTAATTGCTGGCTGGTTCCTAAAACTGAAACATTATATGTTGATTGCGAAACCGGAAATCTTGACTTTAAACCTATCGGAAAAAAGACAAAAGATTTTAAGGTAAAAGGAATGTATGATCTTTATGTAGATTATGCTGAAGATATTGATGCAAAAGGAGGATGCGAAAAATCTAATATCAATACCAAAATATTAGACCGTTATCATGCTAACAGAAGTCTTTGTGAAGATTTGGCAGAAATTAAAGAAGTTGAAACCCAGAAAGTTGCTGTATGTGCCCGTATCGGACTTGTAAATAAAGCTGATGAAGAACTGGTGCATGCTAAAGTAACCAGAGCAATCAATAATTATTTATCTCCGGAGGTTCATTTTTATTCACTGAAGCAAATGCTTGATAAAGGTTTAACTACAGATCAAATCTTTGAAGGACCTCTTTTGGATAACGGTTTTATCGATACTGAAGAACTCAGAAATAGCCAGTTAAGAAGAGAAGTTCGTCTTTCAGATATCATTAGTGAAATAATGAAAATTGATGGCATTAAAGAAATTCATGAAATTTCTATTGCTGGTTGTGATAGTGTAGTAAAACAAAACAACGATTGGTTGATCTGTATTGAAAAAGGCAGAAAACCGGAATTGTGTGATCTAAGTTCTTTCAGCTATAGCAAAGGTTCCCTGCCATTAAATATTAATGACCAAAAAGTTAAGAATTATCTGGAAAATCTTAAAAGAGAAGAAGAAATTCTTAGAGAAGATGCAAGACAGAATAAAGAACTGGCTTTACCACAGGGAACGTCTTATGACATAGCCAATTATGCGACTATTTTGAATGAATTTCCGGATACTTATGGAGTAGGAATATCAGGAATTATAGGAAATCAGAATCCTGAAAGAGAAGCATTGGCAAAACAATTAAAAGGTTATTTATTATTTTTTGATCAGATTCTTGCCGGTTACTTCAAACACCTGGAAAAAATAAAAGAAGTATTAAGTGTGAATGGTGATTTAAAGAGAACTTACTTTACACAAGCTCTTAAAAATATTAAAGGTTTTGATGAACTGGTTTCTGATTATGATACCACTAATGACGATAAGCTTACGGATTCTTTATACGAAGAACTTGATAATAGTGTAGAACGAAGAAATGAAGTTTTAGATCATTTAATTTCCCGTTTTGCCGAAACATTCAGTGATTATACTTTCTTAATGAAATCGCTGTATGGAAATTCAGCCGATGAAATTGTTTTAAGTAATAAAGAGAGTTTCTTAAATGAGTATCAGTCATTAAGTAAGGATAGAGGATTAGGTTATAATTACACATTGTTTTCAGATTCAGATATTTGGAACACCAATAATATTTCCGGGGCTCAGAAAAGAATTGCCCGTTTGTTGGGACTTAAAGATTATACGCAAAGAAGTTTGTCTCAATCACCGGTATCCATTATTGAAACTCAGGATATTAATGGAAAAAGTACATACACCTGGAAGGTAAAAGATAAAGGTGGCAATATTGTTTTATCGTCTGTGAATGCTTACAAAATTGAGTATAATGCAAATAAAAATCTGAATGATGCAATTTATCAAACGATTCAGGTAGATCAGGAAGACCTTAAAAATGCATTAAACAGATTAAATGAAGAAGAACTTGAAGATACATTAAAGCAATTAAGAGATTGTGAAAATAATTTCTGTTTAATTGGAAATATAAAAATTCGTGTTTCATTGGGAGGTAACTTCTATCTTGAGATTGTAGATGATCCTGTAAAGCAAAACGTAATCGCTACCCATAAAAAAACAAATCCTTATTCAACACTCAAAGAATTGAAGGCAGGAATTGTGAAATTGGTTGATTATCTGAAATATGAGTTTACGGAAGAAGGTATTTTCCTTGTTGAGCATCTATTGTTAAAACCAACAGCTAAAGATTACAAACTCATGGGTGGGATCGGCTGTATGTCTATTGGTGAAACTTTTAGAGTGGCTTATGATCTTCAGGCAGACTCATCTGTCAAAGATCCGATAAAATATTCGGAAGCCTTTATGAACTCTTGTGAAGATTGCGAAATAGATGTTTATGATCCTTATTCTTTCAGAGTAAGTGTTGTTCTTCCGGGCTTTGCATATCGTTTTCAGGATCCTGATTTCAGACGTTATGCAGAAACAGTGATCAGACAAGAAATTCCGGCTCATGTTTTAGCAAAAATTTGCTGGGTTGGGGATCGTATGAGCGAGACAGAAATAGCTCAGGACGACTTGTCGAAATTCGAAGTTGCGTTCAAAAAATACCTTTCAGATAAAGCAAAAAACAATACTGCTGAGTTAGGAAGCAGCATTCATGAACTTGTCTTGGCTCTTACTTATTTAAACAATATTTATCGACCTGGAAGGCTTCTGGATTGTGCCGCAGAAGAGGATGACGACACAGACGGAAAAATCATAATAGGACAATCGAACTTATCAAAAAAAATTGAAAAATAATGAATACTAAATTAGACAAAGTAACAACCCAATATAGAAAGTTCAACGATAATCAAGCGTTAACAGAAGGGCAACTAAACGAATTTTTAGACTATTTTGAAGATCAGGACAGGTTATCAAGAACCCGTTTGAGCGGGGTAGGTATAGTGTGTGGTTTTAAATCTTCATATGTAGATTTAATTTTACAGCCTGAAGCTAATCTGGAGGAGAAAGCTGGAAGTATAGAGCTTGATTTTAATCTTGATACTATTGAAATCACGCAAGGCTCCGGAGTTACCACAGACGGAGATTTAATAACATTACGTCAAAAAGGAGCCGCATCATCAGAGGTTACTGTAGATTTTGGTGTTAAAAATTATAAATATTATAGAGAATATACTGATGAAATCGGTTACAAACATTTTCGTATTAATGGTCAGCAAATACCTCTTTTAGAAGTAATCACACAACAGGAATATGAAGATTTAGGTGCGAATGCTGGAGATTTCAAACCCTTAGCTGACATTCGTGATACTGTATATAACAAAGTGATCATTCTGTATTTAGAAAGTTATTCTAATGACGAAAACCCCTGTCAGGATGCAGACTGTGATCATGTCGGATCTGAGCAGGTGTCCAATCTTAAAGTGCTTTTAGCAGATTCTTCCTCTGTTTCGGAACTTATGGCGAATGGCGATGCCAAAGACAGTATTTATACAGCTCATAATGTCTATGAAGAACTTTTTGATAAATTACCTAAAATAGAAGCTAAAAGAGTTATTTTGGATGCTACTATTGTAAATGCGCCCCAACTAAAAATTAAATTTCAGGAAGCGAATGCTGTTGCAAGAAATTTAAGTAATGGTTTTGAAGCTATTGCGCGTACTCTCGGAGTAAATATGAATTTCGGAGGGCAAACACTCTTTGATAAGCTGAATTTTTTATTGGATGGTAGAGCGTCCAGATTAGAAGATTATCAATACCGATATGATTTATTAAAGGACCTGATTGATACTTACAACGAAATAAAAGCATTGCTATTGCATTTGAATGCTGAATGCTGTCCAAGCATAACTTCGTTCCCTAAACACCTTATGTTAGGTGCTGTTGGAGCAAAACTGGAATTAGGAGAACGTATCGATTTCCGTCACAATTTTTATAACTCGCCAATAACTACGAATGACGATGAAAATTACGAAAGAGTAATTATGCTTGCCAATCGTTTTATTCAGAAAATAAACGGGTTTCAATCCTATATCGGAGCTATTAAGATTACGCCTTCCAATCTCAATGTAAGGTTGGGTGAAAAAGCAATTCCGTATTACTATAATGTAGATAAACCATTATTGAATCAGTGGAACTTTGAAAAAACTAAAACCGATAGAGAAAAATATAATCTAAGTTATCATACAGCCAATTTAGCAGATGATGATTTCGTCCAGGATCCATTGAATTATAATATCGATAACAATGACTTTTACAGAATTGAAGGACATTTAGGATTGCCTTATAAAACAGCATTACAAAACATCACAGATCTTAAAGTAAAATACGGATTGGCTTTTGATGTTATCGCATTGGTTTTGCATAAAGAGGAAAAGCCTGGTGGAGAGGTTCCAAAAGAAAAAACAGTATCTATTGACGAGCTCAGAAAACAGTTGGTATCTATTTCCAGCGATATCAGTAACCGAAAAGTTGATTCCCAAAATACTTTACTCAACATCTCCAGATTAGACGAGAAATTAAGATTGTTAAACAAGGCTGAATTCGCAAAAGAAGTGCCATCAGAAGGTGTTAATGTTGTAAAACAGGATCCTAGAAAAGATGATGTAGTAAGCGAACTGTTAAGTGAATTTTTAGAGAGAAAATCAGGATTAGAGCATGTAGCCGGTGTAGAGCCGGGTGGAACTTTTGTCCTAATTTATGAAAATGAAACAAAAAATCAGATTCTTGCAGATTTCTCATTACCGTATCTGTGCTGCTCTAAAAAAGAGCCGGTATTCTTAATATTACCGGATAGCAAACTGTGTCAGAAAGATGCTCCGATGGCTATGACGGTTGTTCCGGAAAACGGAGAGGTAAAAGCATTTGTAAATGGTGTTCAGATACCTGTAATTACACAATCCGGAGGTCAGAACTTCTTTAATCCTGGTTTGGTTAATTCAAATTACTTGGATCAGACCATTACGTTTACTGTTAATGACGATGCTGTAGAAGCTCAGATGACTGTACATAAAAATCCGGAAATAACGTCTGTAACTGCAGGTAATGTAACTTATGAAGCTCCTACAACAAATCCAGATACCACAAATCCTGATGCAAAAGTTGAATTTGATGTGGTTGGAAATCTTACAGGTCTTACGTTTACTTGGAATTTTGACGATGGTAGCCAGATTATTCATAACGAAGCGCCAACTAATAAGAAAACTCATGTGTACAAACTGATTGCAGGGCAAGAAGATACTTTCAACCCGACACTTACGGTAACTAATGTTAACGGATGTAGTACAGTTTATAGATTAGCGCCATTAACATTAACCGGACAGTCTACCATTGCTTGTTTAACTGGGATGAGAATTCTTGTTCAGTATATACATGCGAAAGAAGGAGGAAATCATACTTGTAATAATGCTACATTTAATTTAAAAGGAAACGGATTAATCATAGGTGGCAGTGCAAATGGAAATGTTTTCTTAAGTAATACAGGAGGATCTAATGATAAAAAGAATTTCCCTCATGGGTATCCACAAAATTATACAGGATATGACAGAGCGAGTGAAATTATTATTAATCAGGATGAGGCACAGCAAATTGCGGCATTATCACCGGACGGGTTTATTTCATTCTCTCTTGAATGTGCATTGAATAATTGTCATACAGGTGTTGCCTGGACTCAGATATTCCTTGCTGATAGTCTGGTTCCGATTTATGATGGTTATCCGCAGAATAATTTCCTATCAATTAACCCTTGTACAGGCGACACAAGAAAATAATTCAAGAAAGGAGAAACAGTTTAATAATCACTCCATAGACGGAAATACTGTCTGTGGAGTGTATTAAATGACCTTAAGAATCATTAAAAAATTAATAATAATGAAGAATCAATTAAGTAATATAACGGTCCAATACCGCAAGTTTAGTAAAGGGCAATATATAGATAATATTCAGTTCAATGAGTTTTTAGATTTCTTTGAAGATCAGGATCGTTTGTCTAGAGTAATGTTACAGGGGGTAGGTATTGTTTGTGGACTCAAACCAAAACTTATTTATGTAGATAATCAATTAAATAAAATACAGCTTTCTCAGGGAGCAGCTCTTACAACTGATGGAGATTTGCTAACATTAAATAAAACAAGTGAGGTAAGTAAGGAGCTGTATGTAAGTGATTTAAAAACAATTAAGATTGAAAGTAAAGATTATACACATTTTAAAGAATATGATAATTCTAAAGTAGAATATCCGGCATTTAAGGTTGGAAGTGCTGATCAGATTGAGCTTTGGGAACTGGCAACAAGTGAAGAAGCGGGTTCTGATTTTCAACTTATCGATAGCCTTTCAAATTTAGAAGAAAAATATTTATTACTGTATTTAGAAAGCGACGAAAAAGAGATTAAACCTTGCAGAGGAGTTGACTGCGACAATCATGGAATTCAACAGATTCGAAACCTTAAAGTATTAGTTACTACAGCGGCAGGAATTGAACATATTCTTGAAAGCGATCAGATCCATCCTCATCCTTTGTTTATAGATGGGGTAATGGGGGCCGCCAATCAGGAGCGAGTAATTGTGGAGCGACTTATTTTAGAAAAAGGAGTCGACGCACAGTTTTTCTCTTCAGACCTGCAAGAAATGTACAAGGTTGCTCTGGAAAAAAATGGGTATGGTGATATTGTTTTTAAAAAAATCAATGAAATTGCTAAGCTAATAGGAGTGTCAACTGTTGACTATCAAAGTTTCAGAAATTTAATTGAAGAATGTCTTGCTCAAAAAACGGGTTTTCAGTATGCTTATGATGTAATGAAAGATTTAAACGAAACCTATTCTGAAATCATAAAATTACTTCCTAAAGCATTTGCCAAGTGTTTTCCTGATTTGGTTTCTTTTCCTAAACATGTAATGCTTGGAAAATTAGTATCAGATAAGCAATTAGATTCTACAAGACACCAATTTTATAATTCGCCTGTTTTAGATGATGATAAAGCGACGCAAAGAGTCAGAGTATTAATTGATCGTTTTAAACAGCAGGTACAAAATTTCAGGTATTCGAATGGTTTTGAAAATGAGGTGAAAATTAAAATTACTTCGTCGCAGAAATTATCTCCTTTAAGCAATAAAGCGATTCCTTTTTATTATGAGACTACAGAAGAGTTTTTAAAAACCTGGAATTTTGATAAAACAAGCAATCGGTCAATTCTTGATAATGTAAGATACGACACAGCATTTTTACCTTCAGACCAAAGGGTACAAGGACCTGTAAATTTTAGTGTAGATAAAAGCTCATTCTATAATATAGAAGGTCATCAGGGAATGGATTACAGAATGGCTTTTGATCATATAAAAGACATCAGAGATAAGCATCAGCTGGGATTTGATATTATGCTTTTGTCTTTAGATAAATTGGTGAATAACAAAGATCTGTCAAAAGCTTATTTCAATGAATATTTAGAAAAGCATCCGGGGCTTGAACATAAACGCGGAGTTGAACGTGGAGGTACTTTTGTAATGGTGTATGAGAATATAGATGCAGAAACAAAAGTTGTCGCAGATTTTTCGCTTCCGTATATCTGTTGTACTCCAAAAACTGAAGTTAAATTAAGCTTACCAAGTACTGTTATTTGTGCTGAAGCGCATCGTATACCGTTTACTGTAATTCCTGTGAATGGTGAAGTTGTAGCGAGTGTTGGTGCGGGTGTGGAGATAGATAACGGACAGTATTTCTTTAATCCAAAATTGGTGGATAAAAGTTTACATGGTCAGGAAATTACCTTTACTGTAAATGGAAAACCTACAAACTGCAGAATAAAAGTTATTCCACAACCGGAGGTGAACATAGCTGTTGATTTTGTCTTTTATCCTGAAGGAGAGTCAGTAGCAACAACGGTAAAGATGCTTGTTACAGATAAAAACTTTAAAGATTATACCTATAGCTGGGATTTCTGGGATAATGGAAGCTTCATTACGCAGAATCCGGATGCAAACGGTTATGTTTATTATACCTATTATAATCTGGTGCCAACGAGGATTCCGACAATAAAAGTGAAAGTGAGTGGCAACGGATGTACTCAGGATGTTGCCATAAGAGATTGGTACAAAGCTCAGGTTCAGTTAAGTTTGCCGGCAGCTGTTATTTGTTCTGAATCACCTTCTATACCTTTTACAGTTTCTCCTGTTGGGGGAGTTGTGAAAGCCAGTGTCGGTGGAGGTGTGGAAATGGATAATAATGGAAAGTATCATTTTAATCCGCAATTGGTAGACGCGAGTTTACATAATCAGGTCATTAATTTTACTGTAGACGACCAGCCAACCAACTGCAGTATTAAGGTTATCACGCAGCCGGAGGTTAAGGTTAAAGTGGTTTCTGTTGATTATCCGAGTGGCGGTTCAGGTACGACAACAATCAACCTTAATTTTTTTGAAGGTTATGTTAAAGATTATACCTATAGTGGAAATTTTGCAGGTATTTGGGAAAGTATAAGACCAGATGATAAAGGTAATGTGAGCTATACTTTCACTAATCTGGATCCGAAAAATATTCCGGTAATAAAAATAAGAGTAAGCAACAATGGCTGTGATCAGGAAATTTCTATAATTAATGATTGGTACAATCCGCCGGCTCCAACAGTGATGATAGATAATATCAACTTTTTAAGGGATAACTGTTGTGAAGGTATTATTCCTGTTGTTAAAGCAGAAATTACAGGTCCTTCAGAAGCTGTTCCGTTGTCTGCTAGGGAATTTGTATTAGTTGGGAAAGGTGATGGGCCTTCGACACTTATTTATTCATGGGTTAAGATAAAAGGTCCGACAGTAACACTTTCCGGAGCCAATGACTCTAATCTAAAGGTTACAAATTTAGTTGTTGGAGATTATACATTCCAGCTTACGGTTCTTCATGTTCAAAGCGGTGTATTTGCTAAAGCTGAAATAGCCGTGGAGGTAAAGGAGAAATAATCAGTACTGTAAAAAGGGATGGTTTTATGATTGTAAGATCATCCCTTCAACATCAATAAAATATAATAACAACAAAAATATAATAGAATGGCAGCAGCGGCAAAATGCAACATTTCATTTCAGATATATTATACATCCTCTATACCAACAACGGGAGCGACTGCATTGCTTGAATATAGAATTAAAAACTCAACAGATCCGTATATTCAGTATAATATAACTTCGGTGCCCGCAAGTGGAGGATTGATAAGTGTTCCAAACTTTCCGGCTTCCGGTGAGTATGAATATAAACTAAGGTTAACTGCAAATGGAGTATCTGCTAATCAGACAGGTTCTTTTGTGGTGGGAGAGTGTAGTCCTCCATCATGTGAAACTCCTAAAATTGATAAAGTGTATTTGGGAGAGAAAGACCAAATAATAATGGACTATTCAACAGATCCGCAAAATCTTTATGCGGTAGAATATCAGATAGCAACAGATGATAAATTTACTAATATTATTCACGTAAGGGTAATTATGGGAAGTGATTACAAGCCAACAGAATATATTGAAATGAATGATGGAACTATTGTTAATAAGACTACTTATTTCATCAGAGTAAGAAGACATTGTTCATCATCTGTAGTTTCACCTTGGTCGGGCTTCGTTGAGTTTCAATCCGGAGAATGGAGAAATTTATTAGAATCCTTCTGGTTAGCTCATGGTGATGATCTAAGCCCGGATATTTGTAACGGATTAGAAAATTACGCATGGAAGACAAATGTAACTTTAAGTACACCTGAACCAAAGTCAGGAAGTTTAATTTATCTGACTAACGGTATGTTGGCAACACGGGAAAACATAAGAATTCTTGGGCAGGGTGTACCAGGCAGATTCACAGATAACGGAATTGGATGGATCAGGTTTTCAAATATCACTCCAAGTGTGGTTTATATTGTAGATCCAAAAACAGCTCAAATATTGAATGTTGAATCCCAGTTAGAGTGTCCGACACCTTGATTTACTTATCTGAAAAGAACTGATAAAATCCTCAGTTTTGAGGATTTTATTTAATCAGTATTTCTTTTATCGTCTGTTATTTTTACGTCTCGTACTTATAATATTGAAGAGCTTTGCAACGTCTTTCAGATGGATTTCGAAATCTTCATAATATTCATTTAAAGAGTGAAGGGTAATAATGCCTTTTTCAACATCATGATTAATGATTCGCTTTACCAGAATCCCTTTTTCTTTGTGAACGATCACAAAATCCCATTTATCATAGTGTAGTTTACTTAGCCAATAATCCTGTCTGATATTTCTGCATAATATGATGTCACCTTCCAGATAACTTTCGTAAGATCCGTTGTCCATGCTGTCTCCTTTCACTTCAAAACACATGTACTCGCCCCGGTGCTCCACATCATCCGTAAAAGGAATGGTAGGTAAGCTTTCTATATATTCTTCATCCGCAAAATTATGCAGATATCCGGCTTGTGCATACTGATTGGCAAGCGGAACATTCATGATCTTTAAATCTGAAAAAACGACAGGAGAAGCGCCGTCTTTACGCTTTTTTTCCTGCTCCTGAAGTAAATTGTTTACAAAGTAAGCAGTGGTTTCAGGGATCTTTCGTTCGCCTTTTTCCCAGTATTGTACGGCTCTGGTTCCAACTCCTATAGATTCTGCTATTTCAGACTGCTTCATGTTCAGCTTTTTTCTGATTTCTTTGAATTCTAAATGGTTCATTTTGATATGTTTAGAGTTTTAAATAAAAATAAATATGAAAAAAATCATTTTTTATTTTTAAAACACGAACATTGTTCGTA
Source organism: Chryseobacterium sp. RLHN22 (assembly GCF_051011795.1). Taxonomy (NCBI): domain Bacteria; kingdom Pseudomonadati; phylum Bacteroidota; class Flavobacteriia; order Flavobacteriales; family Weeksellaceae; genus Chryseobacterium; species Chryseobacterium sp. RLHN22. The sequence goes on along the minus strand of NZ_JBPCHW010000005.1, from coordinate 202,139 downwards.
TATTTGTCCTGTTGATAAAGTTGAACAATACAAAGATACATATTTATATGGAATGAAAAACTATTTTTTTTAATGTTTATATAGGACTAAACACTAAATAATCTTTTTAAAATTAATAGTTTGATGTGTTTTTTGTAGGCTTGGTGCGGCTTTTAACAGATTTTTAAATAGGGTAAGAATAAATAAAATACGACAATATTTTTTATAATAGATGTGTGAAAATTGCGTTTCAATGATTTTTAAAATGTAATTTGTTCGTTTTTATTTGTTTGTAAAATTTAGAATCCGTTTATCAGCCGAAAATAAAGCAGTCGATCTAGCTGTTTATCTTTCTGAAAATATAATACTGCTAAGTTAGTGTATAAAATATCGATTCATTATACCTGACTATAGATTAGAAACATTCAGATTAAACAGAAGTTGAAAAAAACTTTATCAATTATAGAATCATTTAAAACCCAAACACAATGTTATATCCACCATTCCTACAGAAAAATTACCGACTCAGCAGATATTGAAATAAATTCATCTTGCTGGAAGGTAAATCCTGAAATCAGGAAGTCGTCAGCTTTCTCTTGCAAATACGGAAGTTTGGCTTCTTGAAAATCAAAATTAAACGACGGTCAGATCTCTGTTTAAAGGCTTAAAAATAAGTCTTGAGGATTTTTATTGACTTAACCTAACTGAAAAAAATAAGAATCTGAACACTTGTCTGAGAAAAAAACAAACCTTTTAACATATAAAAATTAACCAAACATGAAACGAAGCAAAGATTTAGTAGAAAAAAGAAAAGATTTTGTCATTGATTATGTAAAGCGTAATCAAAACAAACAGATGAAAGTAATTGTAACAGAATTAATGGAAATGCTGTTCCTCTCCGAAAGAACGATTTACAATATTATTCAGGGCTAAAAACAGAATGAAATGAGAACCGGAAAAATTAAACTGAAGAGAAAGCAGCAATTAAAAAAATTAGAAGCCATGAAAGAAAAAAGAATAAAAAAAATAAAAAAGAACAGAGCAAGACGGCGCATCCCGGTAAGAGACATCAGTGATGTGATCGATGAATTAGCTTACCTAAATGAAGATGAAAACATTCTGAAAAGCATCAGATTTTTAGATGATATGTACATTCTGGATATGGAATAACAGCATCTGAAAATTAAAAACCAAAACTTTTAACCAGGAAATAATAAATAATGAATTTAGATAGTATAAAAGCACTCTTCATCGGAACAGCAATAGCGTTTTCGGGTGGATTACTAAGGGTGCTTATTTCCATACAGAACAAAGAAAAAAAACAGCCGTGGGAACACTTTATCACATTGCTGATTGTGGTAATTGTAGGCTTTACCATGAGCTATTTAATGAACAGAGCTGAGCTGCACGACAAATGGTACTCTACAGGAGTACTGTTTGTTCTGGGCTATGGTTATGATAAGTTTTTAAAAATGATCACCAATAATCTTCCAAGCTGGATTGATACATCGGTGAGTCTTTTTATTGAAACCAGATATGGGGTAAAAACAGAAAGGCATTTTGATAAGGACGATGAGAAGAAAGATGATCTAATCGAATAAAAATAGATTATGAGAAATTCTTTACTGCAGCTAAAGAATCCATCATCCAAAAAACAAGTAATTCTCCTCAAAAAGAATGAATTTTAAACCTTGAAAACCTGAAAACTCAAATAAACGAGAAATAAAAACTACAAGTGGTTCAGCATTACCTGTTTCTTGTCACTTAGTTGAATAACCACTTCTAATTACTCATTTCTTTTAAAAAAATCTGCCGTTCCCGGTTTGATTTTCACTTCAGCAGGTAGATATAAAGCACAACAAGACGAGTTGTGCTTTATATACCTTTTAAAATAATATGTAATTTAAAAAATACCAAGTCAATGAAAGCAGCAAAACCTGTAGAAATAGACAATAAATCCCACCAAAATCAGCTCAAAAAGCAAAAGGAGAAAGAGCCTGTGGTTGTTCATCAATCTGAGGAAGAAGTGGGTATGCAAATGCAAAAACCGACCAACCCGACTATGTTGAACGGATCAGTAAATCCTAATGGTAACTTAAACCTTAATGGTGGTACCATTGCGGGTGCTCATGATTTACAAAATATTTATGGACAGGGAGCAGAAAAAAATTATGGAAAACTCCAGGAGAGTTTGACACAAACTGGCGATCTCAATAATCCCGAGACAAAAGAGATTGAAAAAGGCTATATGACAACCTTAAATGTTGATCAGGCACGGAATTATAATGATCTTAAATCGGGAACTTATTTACCAAAGACGATGCAGGAGCAGGCAATGGTTCGTCAACAAAGTAAAAAGATTGAAGAAACAAATCCTGATGTAAAACCTTCCCACAAAAAAGGAATACCGATGAAATCTGATGTTGCAGATGTGGATCAAGCTCAATTAATTAGTGATAAAGCAGGAGCTGCAGATATTGAAGATAAAGTATCACCAAATGCAAATAGCAATCCTGAATTTACGGCATTAAGCGGAAAAATTGGCAGTACGGCTAAGCAGCAAAGACAGCATGAGCCATCAAGCAAAGCAACAAACGATGCGCAGGCTGCAGCTCCATCACCAAGCAACGAGCGCCAAAGTTTGGCACAGGCGAGCCAGGTAAATTTCATGGGTACAAAAGAAGCAGGAATGTTCAAAAAAGAAGATTTCAAAGCTTTGTTGAGTGAGAAAATACATAATATTGAGCTTCCAGCCAATGAAAAGGAAGCGGATGAGTTCGAAAAACACAACAATATAAACGAAGTCAATCAAAAAGCAGTCGGCGACGTGAAGAAGGAAAAGGATGTCGCAGCATATGATATTGCTTCCGCAACTGCAGCAAAACCGGATATTACAGCACATCCTGAGCGTAAAGCTGCAAAAATGCCGACACCGAATATTGGTAAAGCTCCTTCTACTCCAAATGCTGCTAAAGCGATGCCTGTAAAAAGAACTGTGGCAAGCGTAGAACAACCTATTAAGGAGCAAACCGCAAGTATCGACAGCGAAATGAAAGCGAATGGAGTAACCGATAAGATGTTGGAAAATTCCAATGAACCATCATTTACAGATGCTCTAGACCAAAAGAATAAAGCAAAAACGCAAAGTATTGAAGCAACTCAGCAGTTTAGAGACAATGAAGCGAAGGAGCTGTCAAAAACCCGTAATGATGCACAGGCACAAGCAGTAAATCATATTAGCGGGATGCATGGCGCAAGAAAAGGTGGATTAGGCAATGTACATGGTGATCAAAAACAAACTTCATCTAAAGACAGCCAAAAACGAAAAGAAATTGCCGATCATATTAATGGGATTTATGTCAGCTCAAAAGCAGATGTAAACAACATTTTAAAGAATTTGGATACATCGGTGGCAAAACAATTTGATGATGGGAGTAAGGAAGCTAAGAGAAGATTTGAAGATCATGTTGAGAAAGAAATGAGTGCTTATAAACGCAGACGTTATGGAGAGGCGTATGCAAAACATGGTGCTTTGGTTACAGCTGCAACATGGTTGTGGGATAAACTCACCAGCTTACCTGATGAAGTCAATCAATACTTTGAAAGTGGTAAAAAACAGTACATTAAAATCATGGATGGTCATATTGATAAAATTGCCGGTCATGTTACCACCCAGCTTAATGCTGCCAAAACCAGAATTGTCAAAGGCAAAAAAGATGTAAAGACTTATGTTAACAGTTTATCTCCGAGCTTAAGGAAAATCGGGAAGGATGCTATTGCAGATATTCAAAGCAAATTCAATGCATTGGAAGAAAGCGTAAACAGTAAAAAAGATGCCTTAATTGATGTATTGGCTAAAAAATATGCCGACAATATTGCAAGTATTGATACCCGAATTGCAGATCTTAAAGCACAAAACAGCGGATTAATAAACAAAGCCCTTGATGTGCTAAAAACAAGTGTGTTCGCTATTATTATCGAAATTAAAAATACGTTGACCAATTTATTGTCCGGTGTTATCAGTGCAATTCAGGCGATTATTATGGATCCGATTGGATTCTTCAAAAACCTTATTGCCGGAGTTTCGCAAGGGTTTACCAATTTCGGAGCCAATATCTGGACGCACCTTAAAACAGGTTTCTTTGGATGGTTAACCGGGGCAATGAAAGGTATTTCTTTAACAATGCCGGAGGATGTATTCTCATTAAAAGGAGTTTTCTCCATTACTTCGCAGGTGCTTGGTTTAACATGGGGTGGAATCAGAGCCATCGGAGCCAGAGTAATAGGTGAACCTGTCATGAAAGTTCTTGAAACCGCTTCCGAGAAAGGTCTTGAAATCGTACAGGTTGTCCGTAAAGACGGTGCAGCCGGACTTTGGGAATATCTGAAAGATCAGTTTGCCGACCTTAAAACAACGGTGATGGATGCCATTATGGATATTGTTCAAACGCAGGTGATTCAGGCGGGAATCAAATGGGTGATGGGATTGCTTACTCCAGTTGGCGCATTTATAAAAGCAGCAATGGCAATTATAGATGTGGTGAAATTCTTCATCCAGCGTGCAGCGCAGATTATGGAACTGGTAAAAGCATTTACCGATAGTATCAAAGCAATTGCGAGCGGAAATGTAGGCGCTGTAGCCAAATCAATAGAAAATGCATTGGGAAGAGCGGTTCCTGTACTGATTGGCTTTTTAGCTTCTTTATTAGGAATTGGCGGATTGGCAGACAAAGTATTGGGCGTTATCCGAAAAATACGTCAGCGTATTGAGAATGCGATTGTGAAGTTCTGGAATTTTATTAAAGGAAAGGCTAAAAAACTACTTGGGAAAATTGGTTTTGGAAGCAAAAAGGAAGCTATTAAGGATAGTAAAGCAAAAGAAATTGAAAATGACCCTAATAAAGATTGGGATGATATTCAAATACCTTTTGAAGGAGAAGATCATCACAGACATACATTATATTTCCAAAACAGAGGAGGTCAAACGGTATTGATGGTAGCAAGTACACCTACTTCATTTACTGACTTTATTGAAAGTATAAAGCCTAGGAATGAAGATGATCATACAAAAGATGCTAAAACTAATGCCATATCTATAGCGGCAAAGATTGATGCACGTAAAAAAGAGAGAACTGGTGGAGTTAAAGAAAATGAGCAAAAGAAAAAAGAGGATATTGCAAAAATGACTAGAGATCTTTCTAAACATGTTGCGATACTCTTTGGTACGGATAAAGAGGGCGGACTTCCGGATTCTATTATCAAACATATGTCAAAGAGTATAGGGGGTGGTGTTTTGGCGACAGCAATGGGAGCTTCTCCTCTTACAAGAAAGGGAATTGAAGGTAGTGACCCTGAAGAGACTAATAATGTATATGATGATTTATTTTACAGAAAAGAAGGCAAGAGAGCTTATTATGTAAGAGGGCATTTGCTAAATGAACACATGCACGGGGAAGGTATATTGACTAACTTGACTCCATTGTCACAAAAAGGAAATAGTAACCACTTGCGTGTGGCAGAAGAACCTATAAAAACGGCTGTTTTGGGAGGAGCTATTGTTGACTATTTCTTAACTGTAAATTATGGACGTTCTGTGCCGAATGTTACAGATGATCAACTTGAAGAAGCGGGCTTTGAAAGTGAAAGAGATAAAAAAATTATACGTAAGATACGTGATGCTGAAAAATTTGTGCCACAAGGTTTAGCGTTAAAATCGAGTTATCTCAAAAAAGAAGGTGGTAAGTATGTAAAAGATAAAGAATTGCTTAACAAAAACTCGATTATCAATCCTGTTGATTTAGAACTGAAAAATTATAAAATTGATAGTGATAGACAGATACAGGTGAGTGTTAAAGATAGTACACCGGAAGAAATAAAAGATAACACAAATTTAAATTTGGCTCAAGCTACGATTATGCATAAAGCAGCAAATTTAGTTTCTAATTTAAACAGATTTTCACAAATAATTCCTAAATTGTCAGAGGTTACTAATGATGATATAATGATTGAGTATCTGACAGGTTTGATTGAAAATAAGCAATATGGTAATAAGCTAAAACTAAAAAAGTAAAACAAAATTAAAATAATGGAACATCAATTCAATCTTTATTTAGTACATTATATTCTGCAGTCTAAAAAAAATAAAAGAGTAGCAGGAACTAATCTTAAAGCTCCAGGAAATTTAAAAACCAATTTACCAGAGCTCAGCCAATTGGATGCGGTACATAAAGGAATAGAAGACTTTTACAAAAATGAATCAGATGGTTACAGTTTTGAATGGTGGAGTGATAAAGATAATGGGATAGGGGGAAAATTAGAATTTGCCTCTAGTAAATATTTGTTTGCTGATGCAGGCTTATATGATGGTGAAGGAGATGAGGAACTTAAATATTTTCATCCTCTAGATTATCCAACTCCTGAGTCTTTTGTCGGATTTATTATAATGCCCGATGATACCATATATGAATCATTGTATTATATGAGTGTAAGCGATTATGAATTAAATAATTTAGATTTGGACTATGAAGGCTACACTCAAATGGCACTTGAAGCTCGCATATTCAATCACTGGCAACGAGTTTTATTATATTATATGGATGGAGAAGGTATCGGTTCTGTAGAAACAGAAACCTTCAAAACAGAGATGCCAAAAATATTCCCCGATTGGACATGGGAAAATTTCATTGCTAAATTTGAAAGTTTGAGGCTTTCTAATAAAAACAAATAAGTTAAAAAACGGTATAGCGAAGTTTCTATCTTTTAGAAGCTTCCCCCCGCTGCCGCACGAATCCTTTCGTGTGGCATTTTTATTTTTCAGACTTTCTTAAAAGTTTTTATCTTTATGAAAACATAATTGATGAGTTGTAATTATAATTTCTACAATACTGAAAGATTATATTTCATAAGTTTTAGATTGGGTGTAAGTTTTAAAGAGCTTTAATCATATTTTTGTTTTTAGAATGTTTGATTTATAATAGTAACCACACGATGCAATCGTGCGGCAGCGGGGGGCCAAGTCTTATGAAGAGTTTTTATCAGAATATAATAATGAGAATAATTATCATCCTGAAGACCCTAAAGAAAATATGAGTCACAGACAGGAATAAATAACAAATTAAAATATAATAATTTATGGAAATTGAATTACAAAGAAAATTAGCAGCGATGATTCAGGCTGATAAAGACATTAATGATGTTATTAAAACGCTTGATGAATATCAGACTGAAATAGATTTGGTTGGTGGAACACCATTAAATCATGCGGTTAATTATAAAAGAAATGAAATAATTAAGTATTTAATTTATAGAGATGCAAATGTTAATGCTTTGTTTGAAAAAAATTATTCTCCTTTAATGTCAGCAATTGATGGAAAGAATATGGAAATAGTAAAATTGTTATTAGAAAAAGGTGCCAATGTTAATCTAAAGGACAAATATGGGAATGATGCATTATTTAAAGCTGTAGATACTCTTAACCTTGATTTAATAAAATTACTTATAGAAGCGGGATCTAATCCTTTTATTGGAGATAATCCTGAAAATTATAGTGCTTACGATTCAGCGAAGGATATTGGTGCTGATGAAATAGTTAGATATTTTGATAGTTTAAAGTAAATTCCCCACAAAGCAATATTTTATAATTACATAACAAGCAAGCCTTCTACTCAAAAGTTTCCCCCCGCTGCCGCACGAATCCTTTCGTGTGGCTTTTTTTCTAAACACTTTCTCAAAAAGTTTTTATCTTTATAAAAACATGAAATCTCTCCAAAACCATTTACAATGAATGAGGAAAATATACTCTGACTTTTGAAAAAAGAAAGGTTTTTGTGTTATAAAACTTATTATCTTTAGACAACAATGTAAAATATAACTAATACTAAAAAAATACCCGTATAAAATAATCGACTCCAAAATTGTAAACCATGAAAAAAAAACTATTCATTTGCACTCTTCTATTCAGTTTTTCCTTCATAAGCGCTCAAACTATTGAATCAGGAAGTCATAATACGACAGGTTACATCAAAAGCGATGGAACAATTGAAAACAGCAGTCATTCCACAGTAGGATATATCAAAACTGATGGCACGATAGAAAACAAAAGCTACAGAACAATTGGTTATATCAAAAGCGATGGCACTATTGAAAACAAGAGTCATTCTACCGTTGGTTATGTTAAAAAAGATGGAACGGTAGAAAATAGCAGCCATTCCACCATTGGTTATATTAAAGATGATGGAACGGTCGAAAACAGCAGCCATAGTACGATTGGTTATGCGAGAGGAGTTAAAAAAGAATGGGTAGCGGTGGCTTTTTTCTTCTTTAAGCTTGATTAAGTATATCGAGGGAAGATTCTCGTTAAAATATATAAGTCAAAACAAAGGCTCGGATTTTTATAATCCGAGCCTTTGTTTTTGGATGAATGTGAATATATATAAAATATCCAACGTGATCAAATAGTTGCTTCGGCGGTTTATTCTAGTTACTGCAACTACAGGATCTAGAAGATAAAAAGCTTTAATAAGAAAGAAAAAAGAGTGAATTTTGAGCTTTAAAATAAAAGGCTATTACCAGGCTGTTTGGAAATAACCTTCAATTCAAGGATTTGAGCTTGGAATGCTGAATGAGAAAAAAATGCCGATGCAAGTTTTCAGATAAAATTTTGGAAAACAAATCAATGTTGTAAACATGAACATTAATCCACTACTTCACTGATGACAGGACAGAACAGTACCTATTGGGATGGTGGTCAATACTTAAGAAATCAGAAATATAAGAATTGAATGCAACTATTATATATAAGAAAAATAATAAGCAAAATGTTTTAAAAATAATTACACATAATTACAGATTAAAATTTTCAGGAGCTACTGCAACTACAGAATAGTGAAGTCAAAAAACTTTTATAATAGGAAAAAAAGAAAGAATTTTGAACCATTAAATAATCAACCAAATCCTATTACTATAAATTATCTGGAGATCGTATGACGACTTCATAAGTCAGATCATAACTATTCATAACACTTCAATCATTTCTTTTAAAAGTGAAATTGACTTCTTAAAAGTAGAATTCCGATGAGAGGAAACTTTCTTAAGACAGCTGCAACAGCAATTGGGTAAGGTTTTCCAAAGCGAGCCATTTTTCAGTTGAAGTAACTTTCAGTGAGCAATCAATGGATTTTTAAAAATTTAAACCTCAGATAATAAGTGAGTTATTTAGATTCTAGAAATAAACAGAATACAAATATTATGGAAGAAATAAACAAATTAACCGAAAGAGAGAAATTAAAAACCTATTTTGAAACAGGTAAATATCCCACACAAATTCAGTTTGCAGAACTGATAGATTCTTTAAGGCATAAAGGCGATGCCCTAAGTTATAAAGACATCGTAAATATTGCTAATAGGTTAGAAACTTTGGATAGTAGAACTATTGAATACTATTCCTATGGTATCGAAGATTTAAAATTTCCGATAGTTATAAGTCAGAATGATGCAGACGATTTAGTAATTGAGGTGGGAAATAATGAAGGGGCGTTTAAAACACAAAAAATATTTGGTAACGCCCCATTTATTATTACAGCAAAAGAATTTCCTGTAGAAATATTAGGAAGTAATGAATATTATACCTTGAATTACTATAGTTATGATAACATTACAGGTTCTTCTTCAGAATTACAAAGAATATTTGGAAATAATCTTCCTACAATTCCAGATGGATTTGAAATTGGAACGATAGAAGGTGAACAATCTGGCTTGAATGTTTATAAACAAGACATGGGTCAACAAGTATATATCTTAAATACAGATATTCAATTTATTAATAAAACAGAGGTTGAGATTCAATATAAAGCACACTCAGGCTATTGGAGTAGCAGTTACACAAATAAAGATATGATGACAGATCATTATAATTTAGCGGATTATCTTAATTTTATTTTTAGAGCTGATCTTCGGAATATTGAACGGTCTATAGAATGTAAAGTCTTTAATACATATAATGAAGAACTTTTGATGACGGTACACTTAAAACCAATGGAAAATAACACTCAAGCCTGGGGTGACAAATTGGTGGAGAAAATCAGAAATATTAGAATCGAATGTGATTATCAATAAACCAGGAAATGTACTGTATGATATAATGTGATTCCTAATTATAAAAGGTATTATACTCCAAAAAGCTGTAAAAAAAGATTTTACTAAACAGCATTTTACTATTCGGAAAACAAAATCGTCATAGCAAAGGCCAGCAATTTCTCATTTGTAGTATTCTCATTCATATCCAATTATTAACCTGCACAAGAAGCTTAAAACAATAAAAAATGAGATTTAAGTTTAAACAATAGTCGTAAAAATAGCATAAGTGAAAACATTAATACCATGGAAAAAAGTAAATTAACAACAAGAGAAGAATTAAAAACCTATTATAAAACAGGAAAATATCCCACACAAACTCAGTTTGCAGAACTGATAGATTCTTTAAGACATAAAGATGATGCTTTTAGTCATAGAGATATTGTAAATATTGCGAATAGGTTGGAAGCTTTGGATAGTAGAGATATTCAATACTATATTTATGACGTTGGAGATCAAAAATTTCCTATAGTTATAAGCTCACAGGATGCAGAAGACTTAGTGATAGAATTGATGGATACCACCAATAGTACTGGAAAGTTAAAAATCTTTGGTAAGACACCTTTTAGCATTAAAACAAAAGAATTTCCAGCAGAAGGATTGGGAACAAACGAATACTATCGCTTTATTTCTTATATAGATTCCGTTTCTGTTAATAGAATGTTCGGAAATAATTTGCCTACAATTCCTGAAGGGCTTGAACTTGGAACATATAAAGGTGTAGACTTTTTCTGTAATATAAGGAAGATTGAAGTGGATCGGCAGATTAACATCGTAAATACAAATATTAAGTTCGTTAATAAAACAGAAGCAGCAATTCAATATAGGATAGAGGCAGACTATTGGGCGAATGGATACACAGCTAAGGATATCATTACAGATCATTATGACATTGGGGATAGTTTGTATTTCTATTTTACAGCAGATCTACAGAAAATCGATCGGAATATAGAATGCAAGATCTATAATGCAGATATTGATCAGTTTTTGATGACGGCCACGTTATTGGCAGGACAAGATAATAAGGAAGTTGGGGGGAATGGTGAAGCCAAACAAACCAGAAATATTAGAATAGAATGCGATTATCAGCAAAATACATAAATTACAACCATAAATACATGGCATAATACAATCCTTAACAATAAATATTATGCTTCTTCAAGATAAAATTACAAAACTACATTTAAAATTTATACTGGTGTTTAATTAACCAATGATCTCATGAATCGGTAAAAAGATTCTCCTGTGAATGATGAAATATTTCAAAAAACAAAATCATTACAGCAAATACAGATAGTAGTTTCAATCTGTAATCCATATCCAAATCATCATTTTTTCATTAAAATAAAATTTTCAATACATGACAGATTTAGAAACAATATTAAGTTGGTTTCAGACTGGCGATATGGGGGAGAAGCAGGAGACGATTAATTATCGATTTATAAAAAATAAATAAAAATAATTTCAGTAAAATCAAAACAAAATACTCCAGTTACCGGCATCTTACAGAGGAACTGTAGCAATGGAAACTGATATGATTATCAGACCTAAAGAAAAAACTTGTAAATGAAAATTATTGATACCTGTACAAGAACTGTAATGAATTACTTTTATTTAGGATAAAATAAATTTCAGCTTAACCAAATCTCAATAGTATAATAGAGTTTTCGAAGCTTATTTCCCTTCTTGCTTCATCATCAAATTATCAATTTTAAATACCAAATTTTCAAGACATGACAGACTTAGAAACAATATTAAGTTGGTTTCAAACCGGCGATATACCTACAGAAGAAGAATTTCGACAGACGCTTTCTTCTTTTAGACACAAAAACACTAAAATTCCAATTTCAGAAGTTGATAAACTGGAATCATTATTAAACAGTAAACTTAACGTCAGTGATATTCCTGATAATATGGCCTTAGTAGATAAAGGCCAGCCGAAAGGTGTTTTTAATAAAGAACAGATTACGGCAATGACGATGATGCTTTCCGATTACGTTAAAGACGGAAAAATCAGAGCTGATAAAATTGAAAAATTGGGCCTTACTGATGCAAATGATATGATTAAAGCTATGAGTTTAGCTACAGATGCTCAAAAAGATGAGTGGAGAATAGCACAACGTAAAGCTAATGAAACTTATAATCTTAACCAGCCAAGAATAGATTTTATCAATCCCCCAATTATAGATAAAACAAAAACATTTGTACAGTATGTAAGCTTAATTGGTCTTAATATGTTTCTTCCACCAGCCTCTTTAATTTATGTATATAGAAAAGCTGATGATACTCTGTATAAAACCATTACCAATTTTCAAGTATATCAAAGCCAAGCTGGTATTGTAACATTCGCAGAAGATTTTTCAACATGGTATGAGGGGGAATACTATTTTGTTATTTACAATGCTGCAAGTAATTTAACATCCATACCAGACACCAATAAAATTTTAATTTTATCTGAAAATGTAGACAATCTGCCTATTCCTAATCTTACCTACACTTGTAGCAATCCTGATGTTATTATTACGGGGAATTCTACAGCCGCTTATGAACAGCCTTTTGTTCTTAAATCTGTTGAACCTATTATTACTGAACAAGAATTAACAGAAGGTGTAGGAGTTGAAATATCTTTTAACTATGCAGGTTGGTCTTGGGGAAGATACCCTTCTAGATTTAGTATTGGTTTGTGCCAATATGACAAGACTATTAATGATACTGTAATCGATTTGGGGGTTACTGCTTTACCTGTAAATAGACTTTCATCGGTACCTAACTTTATTGAAAATGGAACATCTTTAATGGGAGATACTCCGAAAACAGATAAAAATTTCAAACTTTATATTGGAGTGAAAAATGGAATTTGTACAATTTTTTGTTCAGAATTATCTTTTATTGTTACTCTTAATTACGGGTATATAAGCGATTTATTCTTAAAAGTTAGTTTGATTGATGGCTCTAATGCAAATGATGGCGGAAGGTTAGCATTGATGGGTATAACAAAAAAAATGAAATTATAATAACTAACTATATAGACCTTGTTTTTAAAATATTGGAGTTTTCGTGTATATACATTAAAATTTCTACGTGGAAATATAATGATTTGCTATTTTCAAGAGTAACTAACGGTTCCGTGAAAAACAGAATACTGTTCTTTAAAAAGTAGGAATTCTACTACAAAAAAACTTTTTTAAACAACTGCAACAGCAGCTTTCGTTAATACTTTCCAATATCATTTAACGATACTTAATGGATGTTGAAAATAATATCCAAGAAACAATTGTTTTCCTAAAACATCAAAAAATACTAACAAACAAAAACCAATGCAACCAGAACAGATACAAAAACTATTTACTCATTTAGGAGAAGTTATAACATGGCGCATCAACAATCCATCAGAAAACTTTGATGAAGCACCGGATTTAAAAAAAAGTGATTACGAAGGTTTTCAGCTAGGCAATTATATTTCCAAGAAGAATCTTTCCCATCCGGAACTTATTATTCTGTTGATGGCTCTATTACCTCGTTTAGATCCTTCTCTGCTGAAACGTATTTTTTTAGAATTTCCAAGTAGTGCGCTGTTTGATTATTGTTCAACCAATGATAACGGAAGGCTTTTTTATCCGACAATTCAGGCTGTTCAATATGTTTTAGGTGGAGAAAGTATTTCAGAACGTTTAAAGGCATTGGATTATTTCAATCCAGACTCAGTTTTAATGAAAGAAGAGCTCATTATTTTTCAAAGTTCAGCTCAGGAGTATGTGTCAATGAATGGTCAATTAAGTGTTCATCAGGAAGCTTTTAATACGATTGTTTTAGGAGTAGAATCATTACCAAAAATGAGCAATGATTTTCCGGCAGAATTATTACATACCGGTAGATCCTGGAATGATTTGATACTTCCTCAAATTACATTAGACGAACTTCAAAGTATTGAAGCCTGGTACAACAGCAGCCGAATTCTTATGGAAGATTGGGATATGCAGAAAAAACTTAAACCGGGTTTCAGAGTGCTGTTTTACGGAGAACCGGGAACCGGAAAAACTCTTGCAGCGAGTCTTTTAGGAAAATATACTCAGCGTCCTGTTTTCAGGGTTGATGTTTCTATGTTGGTTTCAAAATACATCGGGGAAACAGAAAAACAGTTGGCAAAATTATTCGATAAAGCGGAAAATAAAAACTGGATTCTGTTTTTTGATGAAGCTGATGCTATTTTCGGAAAACGAACTTCTGTAAAAGATGCTCATGATAAATATGCCAATCAGGAAGTTTCTTATTTGTTACAGAGAATAGAAACGTTTTCAGGACTTATTATTTTGGCATCCAATTTTAAAAATAATATGGACAAAGCCTTTACGCGACGTTTTCATAGCTGCATCAAATTTAATAATCCAAAACATGAGGAGCGCCTGCGTATTTGGCAACAAAATTTACCAGTGCAACTGCAGCTTGAAGGGATTAATTTAGACCAAATTGCCAAACGATATGAGCTAACCGGCTCTAATATTATGAATATAATTCAGGATGTGAGTTTAAAAACAATAGCATTAAATAATCCTGATTACAAAGTAAATTTAGACATGCTTTTAGAAAGTATCAAAAAAGAGTATGTGAAGGAAGACAAAATATTTACATAAAAAACTTGGACTTCAGTTATCTCTTAAAAACAGTCGGAAGCTCTGTTAGTCTATAATTTATGAAGATTGCAATAACTTAATGAAGTCACTATTCTAAAAAAATAAAATTGTAAAAAGTTGTTTTTTTATAAACACAATAACTTCTCTCTTCCGGCTTCCTAATTTAATAATTTCAAAAAATAAAGCTTATGAAAGCAAAAATTCTGCTGCTGATATTATTCAGCGGTCTCATATTGTGTTGCCGAAGTAAACATAAAATTACAACAACTTATAGTGAAAACAAAAAAGAAACTGAAACTGTAAAAGTTGATTCTTTTAGTTTACAAAACGTGAAATCTACACAGAATAACTCTGTTGATGCATTTTTAAAGGAAAAGAAAAATGAAACATCCGGAGAAATATTAATCACAGGAAAATCTGATCCATCCAATCCTTTTATTTTTCATAATGTTATCGGAAACGACACCATTCAAAGTATTTCCATTATCGGAAATGCAGAATATGCAATCAGTAATTATTATGCAAAGGCTGATAATGCAAAGTCGCATGTTGTAAAAAAAGAATTTGCAAATATCATTCAGGATTCAGCTCAGAAAACTATTTCAAAAAAAATATCCAATGAAGTCACATCCGAAGTGAAGCAACAAACAAAAGAGATTAAAGCAAAAGGCTTTCAGGCAGGAAGCTGGGTTGTAATTACAATTGTTGTGACCTTTTTAATATTCATCTTTTTCACCTACAAATACTTTAAGAAATGAAAACATCACAAAAAGGAATCAACCTGATTTTATCATTCGAAGGTTTCAGCGCCAAGCCTTATCTGGATTCAGCAGGGATTCCGACAATTGGCTACGGGAATACTTACTATCCGGGTGGCAAAAAAGTAACGATGAAAGATCCTTCAATCAGCAAGGAAAAAGGAATTGAATTATTTTCATCTGTTTTACCCGTTTATGAAAAAATTGTGAACAGTAAAATTAAAGTAAATCTTACTCAAAACCAATTTGATGCTCTTGTATCGCATACTTATAATACCGGAGGATCTGATACTTTATTTTCTCTAATCAACAAAAAAGCAAATCCCGAAGTTATAAAAGACTGGTTCATTTCAAGATATATTACTGCAGGAGGTAAAGTTTTGAATGGCTTAATCAGGCGTAGAAAAGCTGAAGCTGATTTGTTTTTTTCAAAATAAGACTTTTATGCGCTTTCCAATATTTATACTTGAAATAGGAAGTGAAAGAGAAAATTTAATTCAATGAGGCTTTCTTGTAAATCACTCATAAGCAAAGGTAAAATGAGGCAAGTGATATTCTAAAAAAATTAAATCAAAAATAACTAATGACAAAGAAACTCAAACAAAACCTCAAATGATCATGAAAGTACCATTAACAACAATATTTAGCTGGTTTGAAAAGGGTGATATCCCCACAGAATATCAATTTCGGCAGACCTTTTCTTCATTCCGTCATTTAGATGATGAAATCGAAATGGATGATGTGAAGGGTTTAAATGAAGCTTTTCAAAAAACGCTGTCTACCATAGCTTTTACAGATCATCTGGAAGATGAGAGTGCGCATAATTCAGTTTTGGCAAAGCTTAATGCGTCCAATCTTACCGATGTTAATGTAGATGAATGGAGGGAAAAATTAAAAATCAAATTAACAGCTACGATAGACGGAGAAGGTGAGCCCGGAAACGTCTTTACGAAAGAGCAGATCGGGGAAATCGTGAATATATTTCAGGCAAAAGATGATGAAATGCTTGAACGTATTGCGAGAATTAACGAATTACTGACCTCTGATGATGTAAATCTTGATGAGCTTCAGGAAATCGTAGACTATATAAAAGAAAACAGGGAGCAGATAGAATTGCTTAAAGAGGCTGTTATCAACAGTTCAGATGATAAAATAAGTCTTGTTGGAAGTTATTCAAACTGGGGACCTGTCACTTACCAAAATCAGTTCAATGATTTGGTGTATGATAAAATTAAAACGATCGAAGATGACACCAGTTCCGAAAAAAACAAATATGAAGAGAGAATTAGGGGAGACTCTAAAATAGAACATAATCTTGATACATTAAGTTTTGTGATCGATGCCTATGACACGGTTACCATGTTTACAATACCCCTTAAGGTGAGAAGAATTGACACCAATACTATTGAAGTGCTGTTTGATTCTGTACCACCCAATATAATTCAGTTAACAATTAAAAAAATATAATTATGGACATTAAATACGCTTATTACAGTAGTTCCGTAGGATACAAAATCGAAGGAAAAACAGACAATGATATTTTAACCGCAGGAGGGGGTACAAGATCAATCAATTCTTTTTGGCATGACGGAAACTTAAATCCGCTGGATTATGTACCCAAAACCCGAACGTTAACAATTAACGGTACAGCTTATGATTTGTCAGCAAACAGATCATTTACAACACCGGACACAATTACACGTCTGAAAGGTGGTGCATCAGGATCTTTGGTATCCGGGGATGTTACCCTTGCAGCAGGTTCTAACGTGACGATTAATCAAACCGGGAATACCATCACATTAGCTGCTACAGATACAACGTACAGTGCAGGTAATGGTTTGACATTGACAGGAACTTCATTTTCCTTGTCAGTCACCACTTTAGGTACAGGAAATGTGGTTACAGGAATTACTCAGACGGTTAACGGAATAACGGTGAATCTTGCCTCTATGCCTACTTCAGCGGATTTGGCTAATTATATCCAATTATCTCAAAAAGGTGCGGCAAACGGAGTTGCTACGTTGGATGGAGCAGGGCAGGTTCCGGCATCCCAACTGCCATCGTATGTGGATGACGTTTTGGAAGGATATTATAAAGCTGCTGACGGAAAATTTTATAAAGAAGCAGCATATACCAACCTTATTGCCGGTGAGACAGGAAAGATTTATGTGTCTCTTGATAATAACAAAACCTACCGATGGACCGGGTCAACGTTCGTCTATATCACTTCAGGAGCTGTAGATTCTGTAAATGGATTGACAGGTGTTGTCGTTTTAAACAAATCTCACGTAGGTTTAAGCAATGTTGATAATACGGCAGACGCCGCGAAAAATGTTCTTTCCGCAACAAAATGGACTACGGCCCAGACCATTACGCTTTCCGGAGTTACCGCAACGGCACAAACCATTGATGGTTCCGGAAGTGTGACCATCCCTATTACTGCAGTTCCTGCAACACTTTTAACGGGAACCGCAGCAATCAATACAACCGGATCGGCGGCAAAACTGACAACACCGAGAACAATTTCGGCTACAGGTGACGCTTCGTGGACGACAACCTTTGACGGTTCGGTAAACGTTACCTCAGCATTAACATTGGCTGCAACAGGAGTAACTGCGGGAACTTATGATCAGGTTACAGTTGATGCTAAAGGTAGAGTTATTGCCGGAAGTAGTACTTTAAAATCGTACACGACTGCTATTTCCGGAACGGCAAGTATAGCGCACAATTTAGGAACTAGAAATGTAGATGTTGTAATGTATGATACTGTAACATTTTACAAAATTGAAGGCAGGATAAAATTAACCGATCCGAATAAAATAGATATTGAATTTGATTCTGCTTTACCTAATACTGTATCAGTAACAGTAACCCGTAAAGATATTTAACATGGACATAAAATACGCATATTATAATACCTCTAAAGGCTACAGGGTATTGGGCGGTACAGCCGTCCACTTTTTAAAGGCTGATGGTTCTTTAGATGGTACAGAGTATATTGATAAAACTTCATTCCAGGATATAACAGGTATTAAATCATTTACTACCTATTTAGGTGGAGATGTAGGGAATAACAGATTATGGGTAAGATCTAGCGAT
Organism: Chryseobacterium sp. RLHN22; assembly: GCF_051011795.1. Taxonomy (NCBI): domain Bacteria; kingdom Pseudomonadati; phylum Bacteroidota; class Flavobacteriia; order Flavobacteriales; family Weeksellaceae; genus Chryseobacterium; species Chryseobacterium sp. RLHN22. The sequence goes on along the minus strand of NZ_JBPCHW010000005.1, from coordinate 183,541 downwards.
GGTTCAAACCCTGCAATGTCATTTACTAAAGATGGTGTAGATAATGCACAGTTATCATTTAGTGGATATGAATTTCAATTTATAAATACAAATAGTACAGGATATTTTCCAGTTAAAGCAAATGGATATACAAAGAATGGTTCATCTGATTCATATTTACTTACGGGAGGAGGAGGCCATAAATTAATCTCTGACTTTGCTTTAGCTGGTAATTTATCAGGATATGTTACGTTATCTACAGAACAAAATATTAATTCTCAGAAAACATTTTTAACAGGATATGATACTTATACACCAGATGGTTTATTTGATGTTAATGCAAAGCCATTAAGAACAACTACTCCATCAAGCAATAGAATTCTATTAGGTTATAAAGATTATGGCGGAGGTCAGTATTATCCAAGAATGGGATTTAAAAATGACCCAACTTTATTTAATTGGAGTTTAGGCCCTCTAGGTAATGATTTTGTTATAGGAATTAATAATGATGGTACAGAAACATTTAAGATAAGACCTAGTGGTGCTATATCTAAAAACCAGAATAATACTCAGATATTTAATAGAGTTTATCAAGGTTATTATGACTTTGGAACTAATCAAGGTATTTTGGCTATTAAGATGCCACAAGCTTCCCTTGACCAAGCTATGTTTAGTATTGACATTAATATCTATGGATATCAAAATAAATATGTAGGAAAAATAAATGTATCTTTTTATAAATATGTTTCTGGAACAATCATAAATGAAGGTTCTGTAGCTTTATTAGATGTAACAGATAACTTTCCTACAGATATAGTAAGAGTAGGTATTGGGACTGATGGCTATGTTAGTATTCTGTTAGGAAATCCTAATACAGTTTGGGAAGGTTATTTTTCATTTGAGGTTGCAAGAGTTCAGGTTCAATATGGTAACTGGTATCAAGACTGGAGTTTAGGTTGGTCTCATGCAATAGAATCAGATTTAAATCAATATAGTGGTTCTAATAAATTAATTGATTTACCTGTTCATAGAGTAGCTACAATAAGTAATTTGAATAGTTATGTGAAGAAATCAGGAGATACTATGACAGGCCAATTAAATGCTCTTACAATTTCTGCTCAGAATGCTACTGATAAACTTATTTATGATAACATAGAAAACTATGGCTCACCATTAACTATTAATGCAAATGCAAGTTTAGGAATATATTTACAAGCTAATGGTAATAACATGTTTTATGTTGGACCTTCTTATTCTGAATTCTTTAATGACCTGTATATAACATCAGGAAGAGTTATTTCTAATTATAATACTAATTCTAATCAATGGGGAAGAGCATATACTCATGGTTTAGTTGATAGAGGAGTTGCTTTTGTATCTAATGTTGACGCTAATAATTTAGCTAATGAGACAGGAATCACTTCAATAGAAACAGGGAATGGTTCAGGAAATACCAATTTTCCTTTTTATGGTTATGGGAATTTTCTGAAAATGTCAAGTAGATCATTTACGTCTGAATTTGTTCATCAAAATGACGGGAATTTATATCATAGGAACTGGTATTTAGCTGGTAATCCAAATGATTATCCTTTTAGAAAAATTTGGGACGATATAAATTTAGAAGACTATCATCAATATGGTTTAGGTAAACTCTATTTAGAATCTTTGGCTGATGCTGATACATACTCTGGAAGAAATACAGGATTTTATTCTCTGAATGTTTCCTTACATGCACCATTTCAATATGGTACAGTTCTGAAAATGATGAGAGATGGTAATGAAGGCGGAGAAATTGCAGTTTCAACTTATGGTGGTCAATTTGCTTTTAGAGAATATGTAGGTGGAACTTACTCACAATGGTATTATACATGGCATACAGGGAATTTTAATCCGGCACAGTATGTTACACAAACTTCTTTAAATACACAGTTAGCTAATTATGCAACATTGAATGGAGTACAGACCTTTACTAATACTAACACATTTACACAAAGTCCTGTTATTCCAAATGGTACTTTAGGAACTCATGCGGTTAATTTAAAGCAGCTTAATGATAAAGCAGATAGAAATGGTTCTAATGCAACTGATACCTGGGCTAATGCAGCTAAGATGTTAGTTACTAACCCATATATTCCAGGTAGAACGATGAATGGTTCAGGTACTGCATATCTTAATGAAGCTACCTATGGTGATGTACATGGTTTTTTAAATAGTAGTGGAACTGCCCAAGGAAATCCTACAGATAATTGGTTCCATAGAATTAAAATGCTTCACAGTAATTCTAGTGGTTACTTCACTGAAATTGGAGTACAAATGACAGGTGGTAACTCTATGCACTATAGAAGATATGAAAATGGTACTGATTATGGTTGGGTTCAAGTTTGGGATAAAGAGAATCTTTCTCAAGCAAATATTAATAACTGGAATATAGCTTATGGTTGGGGTAATCATGCTAATGCAGGATATGCAACTGGAACATGGGTTAATACTAATTTTATTCCTAAGTCACATCCTGTATATAATATAACTCAGGCAAATATTAATTCATGGAATGCAGCAGCATCAGGAAGCTCTCATACACATTCCAATTTGTTTTATATAAATAATATTGATCAATGGCTAGGAGTAGGTCAAGCACCAAGATTTAACAGTGTTTTTTTAATGGATGCCTTTGGGTATGGCCAATTAGTTCTTGGAGAAGGGAATATAGGAGGAGAGTCAGGATTAGTTGATATAAGTAATAAAAGGTTTTATGCTGGTAGAATAAATGAATATCTTAAATATGGTTCATCAATTGACGGGTTTGAAGGATTAAATATTCATTTTGATGCACAGTTACTTGGTATAGGAAGAGAGTTAGGTAACCACGAAGACAAAGTTCAATTAGCAGGAGATCTATCAGTAGATACTATTGATATTAATCACAATTCTAGGCAGTTGATCCTTAATCCTCTGTACAATACAGATGGAGATGTAAGACATTCAAGAAATGCTCATATTTATATTGTAACAAGAAATGCTGTAAGCTTACCAGACAAACCAATATTAGGACAAAGAATTGAGATCTTTAATGATAGTGACAGTGGTATAGAAGTAACTCATAGTAATGTAGGGACAATGTTTAAGATTCCTGGTTTTTGTAAAGTAACAGGTATAGCGGCTAATAAAGGATTCAGATTTGATGCAGAACCAGTTTATACAAAGCAATATGATATCTAAATTAAGAAGTATGTAAGTACTGTTTTTTAACTTTTGCTAAAAATCATAAAGAAGTAAAAATAGTATAAGAGACAGACGAGATTTAGTAATGAGTAGATTGAATCAAATAATTATTTATCAGAAAAATACTGGATACTCCAACTACAGAATAGGAGGCCAAAAAACTATTATGATAACTAAACAAGCTTGAACTCTGAAGAGTTATACTAAGACTCGTTTAGCAATAATAGTATGATAAAGAGGAATGAAATTGAAAATTAATGAGGAATTAGATTAAATTTCTTAGTCAAATTATTTTAACAAAAGCCCCAGTAAGAAGACAAAAGTTTTCTCACTGTGGCTTTGTATTATTTTAGTATATCATACTACAGCCTTTAAAATAATCTGTTACCTTACACAAAAAAAACGCTCTTGTTAAATGATATCTCCGATGTACATTAAGGTGGCAAGATAGTTGTAATTGTTTACAGATCAAATTACAAACTATGAAAATTCATTTAGATGAAGATCTTTCGATCGATAACACGGCAAAGTCTGATTTTTACACAGACGTTCTCAAAGGATTAAAGCAAAATCCCAAAAAATTATCTTCAAAATATTTTTACGATAAGCAAGGCGATAAATTATTTCAGAAAATAATGGATATGCCGGAATATTACCTTACCAATTGTGAGCTTGATATTTTTAAGAATAAAAGTAACGAGATCACTCAAAATCTACAGTTGGAAAACCAGCCATTTGATGTTATTGAATTAGGTTCTGGAGATGCTACCAAATCAAAACATTTACTGAATTTTTTAAAGAAAAATAGTTTTGATTTTAATTATATGCCGATAGATATATCCGGAAATATACTTCATGAATTACAAAAAGATTTGGCGACCGAAATGCCCGATCTTACAGTTATTCCTTTAGAAGGTGAGTATTTTGAAATGCTTGATAAGGTATCCGGAATTTCTACAAGAAAAAAAGTGGTGCTTTTTCTGGGAGCGAATATTGGTAATATGACTAAAAAAGAGGCATTGCAGTTTTGTGCAAAAATAAGAAGCAGACTTAATGCCGGAGATGTACTGTTAATCGGCTTTGATCTTAAAAAAAATCCTCACACTATACTTAACGCTTATAATGATCCGGCTGGAATCACAGCTGCATTCAACCTTAATTTACTTACAAGAATCAACCGCGAGCTCGATGCAGATTTTAATATTGAAAATTTCAGGCATTATCAAAGCTACGAGCCTGATTCAGGAGCCTGCAGAAGTTTTTTAGTTAGTTTACAAGCTCAGACTGTAAACATTTGTGATGAGAAAATTTTATTTGATGAAAATGAGCTTATTGATATGGAGGTTTCTCAGAAATATTCAATTGAAGAAATTGCGAAAATGGGGCAGTCTGCTGGATTTCATGTTGTTGAAAATATTTATGACTCCAAAAAATGGTTTGTTGATTCAATCTGGCATGTTATATAAATGATTCCAAAAATGAAAGAAAGTTCAAAACATACAATCGAAGAAAATACAGACTATTGGCTTCGTCGTTATCATGATATACGGAAACAGTCAGAGCATATCTGTGAGCCTTTACAGACCGAAGATTACGTTGTGCAGCCTGTGGTTGATGTAAGTCCTCCCAAATGGCATCTGGGACATTCGACTTGGTTTTTCGAAACATTCATTCTGGTACCCAATTATTACGGTTATAAAGTTTTTGACCCGCAATACAATTTCGTTTTCAACAGTTACTACGAAACAATAGGAGCCCGCGTAATCCGCACTGACAGAGGCAATTTAAGCCGTCCTTCAGTATCTGAAATTTATGAATACCGAAGATATGTAGATGAAAAAATGACTGAATTTTTACAGGGTGACTTTTTCAGGCCTGAACATACTGAATTATTAGAGTTAGGCCTTAATCATGAACAGCAACATCAGGAATTGTTGGTAACAGATATCAAATTTATTTTAGGACATAACCCTCTTTTTCCGGCGTATAGAAAAGAATCTTTTTTAAAAAGTTCAACCGCTTCAGAGGAAATTAAAATGCTTAAATTTTCAGAAGGTGTCTATGAAATAGGTTTTCAGGGTAAAGGTTTCTGTTTTGATAATGAACTGGGAAGGCACAAGGTTTATCTGAATGAATTTGAAATAGCAGATCGTCCCGTTACGAACAGAGAATATCTGGAATTTATAAAGTCGGGAGGGTATCATGATTTTAAATATTGGCATGCTGAAGGCTGGGATTGGGTGAAAAATACAAAAGCTGAATCTCCGTTGTATTGGCATAATATCGATGATATCTGGATGATCTACACTTTAGAAGGACTCAAGGAAATCAACTTGGATGATCTTCTTTGCCATATTAATTTTTTCGAAGCCTCTGCTTTTGCTGCTTGGAAGGGGATGAGATTACCAACAGAAGCAGAATGGGAAGTCGCCTCCGGTCTTCTAAACTGGGGAAAAAGATGGGAGTGGACCAACTCAGCATATTTGGCTTACCCGGGTTATAAAAGAGCATCCGGAGCAGTGGGAGAGTATAATGGAAAGTTTATGATTAATCAGATGGTTCTGAGAGGTGCATCTGAAGCTACTCCGGAAGGACACAGCAGAAATACGTACCGCAATTTCTTTCCTGCAAATTTACAATGGCAGTTTACAGGCATTAGACTGGCAAAATAGATTATGGTAACGATAAACCATTATTTTATTGTAGATTTGGAAAAGTGATCACAGGTACGAAATATAGTAAAAGAATTTTCCATTTAGTTTTTATCGGGCTGATTGTTTTTTCACTTACTCCATGTAAAGTGAAAGAATATTGGCTATCAATCATACAATGGGAGTATTCTAAACCGTTGAACAGGTCACAAACTACTGCTTCAGGGTCGTTTTGCCAGTATTCAGCAATAGATTCTTATCATCAGATCACTAATAAACGGCAAAAAAGGGATATTGATTCCCGGAATTCTTCCACAAATAAGGTTCTGTTTAGAAGGATCTTTTCTGAACCGATCTTTTCAGCCGTAATAATCTTCTCGGGCAACAGTCCGCCATTGTATATTTTATACAGACGTTTAAAGCTTCATATGTAATGGTTTGAAATTCATACTATTCATATATAAACGTTTAAAACAAAATTACATGAGATTACATAATACAGGTTCAGCAAATTCTGCCGGACTCTTCACATTGTCTTTACGCTGGGTTATAGGATGGACCTATTTTTCAGCATTTTGGAGGAGATTAGTTCTTGAAAACAAGCTTATTCCGGACGAGGCAGGATATATTGGTGAAAAATTCAATCACTTCCTTCCTAATGCTTTAGGAATAAAACCGGTTATTGAATATCTTGTTTCTAATCCTGATCTGCTGCAGATATCTATGATTTCCTTTACCATAATAGAAGCTGTTTTGGGACTGTTTCTTATTTTAGGGCTATATACCCGATTGGTCAGTATAGGAATAATAATGCTGGCTACAGGAATTCTTTTGGGATCTGGCTGGTTGGGGACAACATGTCTTGACGAATGGCAGATCGGTGTTCTCGGTATTGCCGGAGGCTTTACATTGTTTTTAAGTGGAAGCGATGATTTTTCTGTAGATAATTATCTTTATCATAAAGGTATTTTCAAAACTAAAATGGATAATCTTTGCCGTTTAGATTCAATCATAATGCCAAGAATCTATAACCGCACATTTATTCTGATTTCCTCTATTGCTATTTTTAGCATTACGTTATTTACCAATCAATATTTTCACGGGGGTGTTTTCGGGAAACTTCACAATAAATCTGTAAAGCCCAAGATAGAAATATCAAATATTCGTTATCATGACGATGAGGTTGTTTTTCAGCTGTTCAGAACAGAAGGAGCAGATGTTTACGGATCTTTTTTGATAAAAATTGAAATACTTGATCAGTATGGAAATACCGTTAAGATAATAGATCAAAAGGAGCTTTCAAACCTTCCTGAAAATAAGATCCGTAATTATTATATTGCTAAAATCAAATCGGGAAAGCATAGTTTAGTCCTACCACTTGGAGCAAAGGCAGATCTGTCGATTGATACACATGGATTAGTTATTGAAGATAATTATTCCATAAAATTAACTGATATCAGCGGCATTGAATGGCAGGAAAAGATAAATATATAAAAATCTCAATTCTTCATAAAGCAAAGTTTAACGACTTTGCTTTTTTTATCCTATCAAAAATACGCAGATTATCTTAAGAAATATATTTCGATACTTTGATATTTGTTTTATAAAAAAGTGGGTAACCAAATTGTTTACAATGCCCTTGGATAGGCACGCAAAAGGTTATTAATGCTACAAAATTAAGGGATTGGAAGACTGATAAAAATCATGCTACTACAGCGACATAAAATTAATCATATTAAAATACGATTAAAAAATTGATCAATAATATGCTATCTAAATGATTTTGTGTACTTTTGTGCTGAAATTAAAACTGAATGAAAAATTGTAAACCATTCTTTCAGCATCTTTCCCGAGATGTTGTAAAGTATTCGTGCGCTTCTCTGCCGCCTCCGCTCCCTAATGACTTTTTTATTTCAAAATGTTACACAGTTTCGTGAATGTTTAAACTCTGTCATTTTTGAAATGATATTTTAAAAACCTATTGGCTTTTTAGAATATAACAACACAAATCTTAACCAATAAATCTCATAACCCAAAACAGGTTATGGCAATTCAGCATGTACCCCATGAAAAATTTATGTCAACCCAAAAGAAGGATGAGCCTCAAATTATGCTTAGCCTTGCTTGTTTCCCTATTGTGCAATAATTATTTATTTGCAGATGGTTCGAAAGACCTTTATCCAAACGGAAAACCAGGATATCGTGCCTATCTTAGATCTAGCTTAACAGCCGATACTGAACGATGGCCTTTTCCTACAACCGGAACCCACTATGTTTATGCAAAAGCAGGTGAGCGAATTACTCTGGCTTCAAGTGCCCAGCTCGGTGGGAATGCAAAAATTATGATGTATAGTCCGTCAGGTGCAGTTGTTGTAGATAATAATAATGCGGGTCAGATCCCAAGTAGAGATCAGGAAAAAAACGGTCCTAAATTACTGGGCGAAAGCTCAACTACTAAATATACTCCTATATATTATCAAGTGCCTAGCGGAGGTACGGGTATCTATCGTGTAGAATTTCTGGCAAGAGGTATTACAATTCCCAGTACCACTGTTCTTGCAGATGCAGCCTGGACGCAAAACAGTTCGGCCGGTATCTTTGCATGGGATATATCGGTTATCAACACAACGAATACAGGATTTATCGGTGGTCGTGTTTATGCTAATTTGCTTAATATGAGCAACGGAAACCAAAATCCAAGCTCCAATGGATTCTATGGAATTGTATATGGATTGACGGACGATGGTTTTATTTACAGAATTAATAATAATGGTAATAACGGGTTGTATTTTTCCTTTTTTATCAACAATAACGGGTTTACAAATTCTAGCGGAGTATCGGTTTATAAGAGTTTAAGTATTACAAACCTGTCTAGCAGTGATGTGCATGATCCGAGATCTGCCGATATCTCAAACTCCACAACGCAGCAGATTACACATAAAATCTTTTATACACTTCCTTCTTCAGATCTTCCTGAAGCAAGTACTGGTGCAGTTCCCGGAAACAGCACCTGGTTGAGAAAAGTACCCATTGTACCCGTAGTGACCCAATTAAATACACAAGGTGTTGAAGGTACAAACGGACAGATTAGCTCGAAAGGTGGTTACATTAAATTTAACTCAAACAGACCTGCAAAATATACAATCATCATTAGAAGCAGTACAACTCCTGCATCTTTTACTGAGAGAGTTTTACTGGGATTTGCCAACGCAAATGCCAATAGCATATTATGGGATGGAAAAGATGGGGCAGGTCAACCTCTTCCGGAAGGAACTCATCAGGCAGATGTTTCAGTTCAGTTACAGGGAGCAGAGGTACACTTCCCTTATATTGATATGGAATACAACAAAAACGGAACTATTATTGAGCTGTTAAATAAAGATAATCTTTCTCAGGTTGCTTCAAGTATTGTTTACTGGAACGATACCGATATTCCCAATGTTACCAACGGTAGCAATTCTTCACCAAAAAACAATTCTCATTTGCCGCCTGTAAATAGCGCAGGCCTAGACAGTAATATTAATGGTCATATTTGGGGGGTAAATGGTACAGGAACCGGAGATCAGTTTGGTGATTTAAGATCAATGGATACCTGGGCATTTGTAAAAGGTCCTATTGAAACACAGCCTCTACCTATTGTTACACGTATTGCAGATCTTAAAATTTCTCAGGTTGTAGCAGATAAAACGGCTATTGTTCCGGGAGATGTTGTCACTTTTTATGTAAAAGCTAAAAACGACGGACCAAGTGCAGTTACCGGAGCAAAATTTAGCTTTACACTTCCTGTTGGGTTTAATCCTCAATCAGTTGTATTTGATGGCAAAGGCTGTGGAACTGAGTCGGTAGCTATTACTTATAATGCTTCCACAAGAACCTATACGTCATCTGTTGATCTTCCCAACGGTTGTGAAATCGGTTATACCATAAAACTAAACGTAACGACAGGAGTAAATTCCGGAAACCAAAATTTTATAGCCGGTATTTTACGTCCTAATGACGTAACAGACCCTGATGCAACAAATCCTGATCCTACAGTACCGCCTACGGATGCACAAGCTGAATGTACTAACAATGGCGTGGGAGGAACTTGTAATAATATCAAGAGTTTATTGCTTTCCTATACGGCAGCAGCAGTATGTACAGAACAAGTAGGAGGTGAAAACTTTACAGCTACAGGAGGTGCTTCCAAAACATTTGTTCAGCCTGCAACGAATTACGGATTTGTATTGGATGTATATTCTCTTGACAATTCCTTTAACATGACTGTAAATGGGGTGAAAATCGCATCATCGGAGATAGAATTTCAGTCGGGTGCAGTTCCGGGAATTAATATTCGTTTTGCTGATGGCGATCAGTATGAAGCCAATACACCTTTGATCTACAATTATTCAGGATCAGCAGCAGCGCCGCTAATAAGAGTAGTGATAAGTCCTACAGGTACTGTCTCGATGTATGGAAGTAAAACGGCAGGTGGTGCACTTTTCCCGCTTGAGCTGTTCAACGGTAACTCATTTAATACTATACCATGGAATACGTCGTCAGGTAACACAATTACTATCAGTCAGGTTGTTATAGGAGCTACCAATATTACCGGTAGAGGTTACGGACAAAATATTGTTCAGTGTGCATGCTACAATCTTCCGAATACAACGACCACTGGTATTGCTGCACGGCACGGTATTACACTTCTTAACAGAGCGGGGTCTTCTGAAGGAAATTGGCCGATGATCAGAACCGGGGCACATACTGTTTTAGAGTCTAATACTAAAGGCTTCGTAATTACGAGAGTTCCTACATCGGGTCTTTCGGCGATTACTCAGCCTGTTGACGGAATGATGGTATACGATACCACTGCGAAATGTCTTAAAATCTATACAGTAGACACTTCTGTTCCTGCCAATACAGGATGGTCATGTTTTTCTACACCTGCATGTCCTTAAAATATAAAATGGATTTGGGTTTATTATTTAAAGATCAAACAATAAAAATTAAGAAATGAAAAAAATATGTATAGCTGTGTGTATAACAGTATTCGCGATATTCAATGCTCAGATTGTGATTGGTGATGCTGTTGGTACAGCGCCTGCAAATCAGAAGGCTTCAGTACTTTTAGAGTTTGCGGCAGGACAAAATAAAGGATTGGTGCTTCCTTATGTAAGAACAATGCCGACTACACCTACAGAAGGAACTATTGTACTGGATGCAACTTCAGGAACAGGGGCAAGAGTAAAATATTTTAATGGCTCATGGACCGATCTTAGCGGACAGGACGGAAATATAACCTCTGCTTTAGCTTCCCAACCTACAGCTTCCCAGACGGCAGAAGTTGCCGGAGCAAAAGCAATTATAGGTAGCGCTACTACCAGTGCAGATGGTGTGTTGGTTCTCGAATCTTCATCAAAGGCAATGGTTTTACCAACCGTGGAAGATGTACAGAATATTGTAAGCCCTGCACCGGGTATGATGGTATACGTGAATAAAGCAGGTGCAAAAAGATTAGCAGTATTTAATGGTACTGTATGGAGTTTTTGGAGAGCTACTCCAAATTAAAACAATGTATGGTTTTTTAATGTTTAAGGGGAATATCTCTTTAGAATAGTCTACTATAAATGAAAAGCGTTCCGAAATTTCCGGAATGCTTTTTATTTGTACTAATTTGAAAATTTTACTTTCCCCATTTCTTTTTCCATTTTTTCTATCATTTTTTCGGCATTACCGTTGGTTCCGCCAAGAATGATTGCTTTTTTATAACTCTCTAATGCTAAATCGTATTGCTTATCTGTAAAATAAGCCTCTCCCAAACTATCCAAGTTAAAATATTTGAGGTTTAATGAATTTTATTCATCAGCAGAAATTACCTTTTAGGGATGTAGCTGTTCGTCCATAATATCATCATTATTGCCTGTGTAAGAATTCCATATAATTAATATGATTGAAAATTTAGTTAAATAAAATCTTTGATACTCATATCAAAAATTATTAATAAATTGAGACTGTTTGTTGTAATGTTTACGATATTTATGAAAACTGCAATCATACTATACGGGAAATCGAAACTATGATGATATGGAGGCACATAACTTAATGTGAATACATAACTATCAGAAAAAATTAAGATTAATGCTATCCATTTAGAAGACTTTTCAGATAAAACTTATAAAAGGATTGCATAGTTATAGCAAAAATATAAGAAAATTAAAATGAATAAAAAATAATTGCTGCGAATAAGGCGTTCTCATCGTTTCGGTGGTCGCTTTGTGGTTTATTTAGGCTGTTGAAGTGCAATCAGAAGTTCATTTCAATTGAACTTTAGCTATAATATCAGCTTTGCGCTTGAGATTTTCAACACGAATTAATGACCAGCTAAACAGACACCATATTTAAAAATGAAAGTCGAGAATTTAAAAGCATTTGACGGACAACATTGCGAAACAACAGCAACCGGAACATTGTTGAGACAACTTGGAATTGAACTTTCAGAACCAATGTTGTTCGGACTTGGGCAAGGATTGGGTTTTATTTTCTGGAATATGAAAACAATGGATTTTCCATTTGTTGGCGGGAGAATAAAGCCGGATTTATTAACTGAAAATATTGCCAGAAATCTAAACCTTGAGCTGAGAGTGAAAGAGACTTCATCAACTCAAAAAGCCTGGGATAATGTAAAAAAACTGATTGATAATGGACAAGTTGTCGGCTTAAAATTAGATTGTTTTCATCTAGAATATTTTTCACGTCCATTTCATTTTGCAGGACATTATACAGCACTTTATGGTTACGACAACGATGATGCTTTCCTGGTAGATACCAAACAACAAGGCGGATTAGTAAAAACGAGCTTGAAAAGTCTGGCATTGGCAAGAGCAGAAAAAGGACCTATGTCATCTAAAAATTTGTATTATACTTTGCACAAAACAGATAAAGAATATGACCTAAAGACGGCGATAATTACGGCAATTAAAAATAATGCAACAGAATATATACATCCACCCATTACAAATATCGGTTACAAAGGAATATATAAAACCAGCTCTGAAATTGTCAAGTGGTTTAAGACAAGTAAAGACGTTGAAAACGACTTTAAAACATCCGCAATGCTTATGGAAAAAGCAGGAACAGGTGGTGCATTATTCAGAAATCTGTATCGTGATTTTTTAAAAGAAAGTTACGACTTGCTAAAACTTGACAAATTAAAGGAAGGACATGAAGCGTTTCTTGAGATAGCGGAACTTTGGACATCAGTTTCTCAACTCTTCGAAAAAGTAGGTGAAACAAAAGACTTTAAATATATTCAACAGGCATCGGAAATTTTAAAAGCAATATCGGACAAAGAAAAGAAGACAATGGAAATATTGGCAACAATATAGTCTAAAGTATGCGATTGCAGATGTAATAGAGCTTTTTAGTTAAAATTAATGGAAAATCTTCGGTATTGAGTGTTAAAGATATCTTCATACTGATAATTAGTTAGTTAATAATAATGAAAATTTTGGTCATGTCAGATAATGTTATTAGATTTGACGGTAATGATATTTGTTAGCACAATCAATTTTGAATAACAATATTTATTGCAATCCCTTTAAATCATCCAAATCATGAAAAAGCAAATCTTTATCGCTGCGTTGTCTTTGGGAGCAATCTCCTTAGGAACCGATCTGGTTCTGGCACAAAATTCTGAACAGGTTAGTAAATCAGTAAATATTATTTTATCAGACGTTATTGCAATGGACTTAGGTTCTGCTGCTTCAGAAGGCTCTGTAGATTTTAATTATGGGAGCACAAAAGATTATAATTCATCAAAAAATGTAACTGTTCCCAACAGTTTAGTCATCATTTCCTCCAAAAATTTTGATGTAAAAGTAAAATCTGAGGGTACACATTTTGTTAGTGGTGCAAATCTAATTCCGGTAGATGTTTTACAGGTAAAAGCAATACCGGGTGGAAGTGTAGTGGGAACCATGAATGAAGTCACTTTATCTACAGCTGATCAGGTGCTGGTAAGTAATGCAAATTCAGGTGCCAAACAGTCTTTAAATATTACCTACTCTATTTCAGCCGAAAAAGCATCAAAAGTACTTTTGGGAAAACCACAGGGAACTTATACACAAAAAGTAACTTATACTGCCACTGCATTATAAACAACACTAATTTTTTCAAAAGAAAATCCCTCAATATGAAAGTGTTGAGGGATTTTCTTTTTACCCGGACGAATAATCCTTGTAGTTATTTTACTACATGAACTTCCAATTTCAACTACAAAGAAACTTTTATCACCACCGTAGATTTGCAGTATACAAAACAACAATTAATAACAATAAATTAAATATTACTGCCATGACAAAACAAATCGTAATCACAGCCTTAACTATCGGAGCAATCATATTAGGAACTAATAATGTTCAGGCTCAAAATACAACTGCAACTACAACGGTAAACATTACCCTGAATGATGTAATATCTATCGACGCAGGAAGTACAGCCATTGGTAATACGGTTGACTTCAACTATGCTACTGCAGCAGACTACAACTCTGATCAAACCATTACCAAAGCAAATTCTCTTAAAGTAACTTCAACGAAGAACTTTAACGTTAAAGTAAAAGCAGGAGGTGCTAATTTCTTAAACGGAACAAATACAATTCCTGTGAATGTTTTAACAATCAAAGCAGCTGCCGCTGCCGGAACAATGGGCGGAACAAAAACAGCTGTCGTTTTATCTGCAACAGATCAGAATTTAGTGACAAATGCCCCTCTTGGAAGCGCTTTAACATTGAATTTAGATTATGCGATTCCTGCCGTAAAATCATCATCTTCTGATATCTTAGGTAAACCGGCCGGAACTTATACGCAGACAGTTACATATACTGCAACAGCTTTATAAATAAATTTTTTTCATATTAATATTTTGTGATTTGGTGTTTCGAAGGCTTCCTCAGGAGGCCTTTGATTTTGTATGTATTGTACCGATCAATAAAATTCAAAACCTGAGAATAAGTATATAAATAACAGAAATTTATATACGCCTTCAACGCTTAGAAAGTTTGAGGGATTTTCTTTTTACCCAGACAGATAATCCTTGTAGTTATTTTACTACATGAATATCCAATTTCAACTACAAAGAAAGCTTCCTGGCCGCTGTAGATTTGCAGTATACAAAACAACAATTAAATAACAATAAAATTAAATATTACTGCCATGACAAAACAGATCGTAATCACAGCCTTAACTATCGGAGCAATCATATTAGGAACTAATAATGTTCAGGCTCAAAACACAACTGCAACAACTACGGTAAACATTACCCTGAATGATGTAATATCTATCGATGCGGGAAGTACTGCAATCGGTAATACGGTTGACTTCAACTATGCCACTGCAGCAGACTACAACTCTGATCAAACTATTACTAAAGCAAATTCTTTGAAAGTTACTTCAACGAAGAACTTTAACGTTAAAGTAAAAGCAGGAGGTGCTAATTTCTTAAACGGAACAAATACAATTCCTGTGAATGTTTTAACAATCAAAGCCGCTGCCGCTGCCGGAACAATGGGCGGAACAAAAACGGCTGTCGTTTTATCTGCAACAGATCAGAATTTAGTGACAAATGCTCCTCTGGGAAGCGCTTTAACATTGAATTTGGATTATACGATTCCTGCCGTAAAATCATCATCTTCTGATATTTTAGGTAAACCGGCAGGAACTTATACGCAGACTGTTACTTATACAGCAACAGCTTTATAAATTATTTTTTTCATATTAATATTTTGTGATTTGGTGTTTCGAAGGCTTCCTCAGGAGGCCTTTGATTTTGTATGTATTGTACCGATCAATAAATTCAAAACCTGAGAATAGGTATAGAAATAACAGAAATTTATATACGCCTTCAACGCTTAGAAAGTGTTGAGGGATTTTCTTTTTAACCAGACGGATAATCCTTGTAGTTATTTTACTACATGAACTTCCAATTTCAACTACAGAGAAACCTTCCTGGCCGCTGTAGATTTGCAGTATACAAAAGAACAATTAAATAACAATAAAATTAAATATTACTGCCATGACAAAACAAATCGTAATCACAGCTTTAACTATCGGAGCAATTATATTAGGAACTAACAATGTTCAAGCTCAAAATACAACAGCAACTACAACGGTAAACATTACCCTGAATGATGTAATATCTATCGACGCAGGAAGTACAGCCATTGGTAATACGGTTGACTTCAACTATGCTACTGCAGCAGACTACAACTCTGATCAAACCATTACCAAAGCAAATTCTCTTAAAGTTACTTCAACGAAGAACTTTAACGTTAAAGTAAAAGCAGGAGGTGCTAATTTCTTAAACGGAACAAATACAATTCCTGTGAATGTTTTAACAATCAAAGCCGCTGCCGCTGCCGGAACAATGGGCGGAACAAAAACGGCTGTCGTTTTATCTGCAACAGATCAGAATTTAGTGACAAATGCTCCTCTTGGAAGCGCTTTAACATTGAATTTAGATTATACAATTCCTGCCGTAAAATCATCATCTTCTGATATTTTAGGTAAACCGGCCGGAACTTATACGCAGACTGTTACTTATACTGCGACTGCTTTATAATAAAATTTTTAGTTTGTAAAGGTTCCTTTTGCTATGTTTTCAGTAGTTTTGGGAATCTTTATTATTAAACTGTTTACACCATGCACAAGCTTATTCATCTTTTCATTTTCTTTATTCTCACAGGCTCTTCCTCACTTCTGGCGCAAAGTATCTCTATGTCACCTACACGTCTGTTTTTCACAGGTAATCCGGGAGAAAAAGTGACAAAGACAGTCACACTTCAAAACAGTTCAGATAAGGATTATGTTTTTAATCTCAACTATAAAGATTGGATTAGAGAGGAAGATGGAAATAAGGTTTATCTTGATGCAGGCAGTTCAAAAACTTCTAATGCCTCTTGGGTGTCTACCTTAGAAAACGCTGTAACAGTTCCTGCGAAAAGTACGAAGGAGATTGTAATAACCATGCAGATTCCGGCAAACGCTTCAAAGTCTGCTGTTACCAACAGTATGCTGTTTTTCACTCAGCTTCCTCAGCAGGCAGATAAGGCACGTATTCAGAATGGTATTGGTATTATCACCTTATTTGAAGTGGGACTTCACATCTTTTATACACCGCCTGGAAACCAGACAAAAAGTTTGGATATTACCAATATATCAGAGGTGAATAATGAGAAAGCAGCAAACAGAAAAGTCGCAGTAAGCATCCATAATGATGGAAATACCATCAATGATGCGACTGTTGAGTTTGAACTGACCAATACCGACAACGGTCAGGAAATAAAATTACCGGCAATTTCCATCTCCATGCTTCCGGATACCAACCAAACCGTTCAATTTTCTTTACCCGAGAACCTTTCAGGAAACTTTCTTGGAGTGGCTATTATCAAAATGGCAGGGTCCAATGATTTACGAGTAGGAGAAAAAAACTTTAAATTTTAAAATTAAGTCTTGAAACCACAAAATGGAATACTGATATCAATCTTAAGAAGAACAATCTTATTTTTTGCAATTGTTCTTCTGCATGTGTCGTTGGCTTTTGCGCAGGAAAAGAAGGATATAGAAATTCATTTTGAAAATAACAGTGTAGCTGTTGAGAAAGGTTCTACTTTTACTAATTTCCTGGTCATTGAGAATAAAAGTTCTGAAGAAATTACAATTCAGAATATCATTCCTCAGGAAAAATATCCGGGATTGCTTTTTTATCCTAAAGGCGACTTTACTTTACGTGCTGGTCAGTCTAAAAACCTTCCTGTGAAACTGATCGCCAATGTAGATTTTATGAAACTGAGATCCAATGAGATCCAATTCCAGGTTTCGTACACCAGTCCAACGGTCACTAAAACTGAAAGCACCTCGTTCTTCGTTAATAAAGAGGATAACAAAAACATTGCAATTTATACGGCTACATACGAAAATTTCATTAATCCTGCTGTACCCGAATCCTCAATTCTGCTGATTGTAGAAAACCAAAGCTATAGCAAACGAACCGTTAAGATTGATTTACAGTCAATTCCTGATGGTCTGGAAATGATGCCAAAACAACAAACCTTATCTCTGGAAGGTTTAGAAAAACAAACAATTGAGATTAAAATCAGAGTCAGAAAACAGAACACACTTTATCCTGAATTTAATATTAATGCAACCGCCACGGACCTGCTTGATAATAAAACAGTGGGAAGTAACACACTTTATTTAGTCATTTTATCGCACAACAGACAAATTGCTCGGGGAAACGAAACGGTAAGCGGAAGTAATTTTGCGGAATTGAGCTATAATGAAAACAGCTCGGGATTCAATTTTCTTCAATTGAGGGGAAACACAACATTTCGTGTGAATGAAAATTTGAAATCACGTTTCAATATAGGTGCGGATTACTATCATGAAGACGGTCTTTATAATCTATATGACACTTGGCTGGAACTGGAGAGAAAAAATACAGTGTTACGGGTGGGAAATGTTAACAGTAACGATTACGATTACCCGGTTTTCGGAAGGGGCGGGAAAGTTTCTACTAAATTTGGTGAAAATAATCAGGTTGAAATTCTTGCACTGGAAAATAATTATAACCTGTACGGTACTTATTTCCAACAAGCAAAAGGAT
This sequence comes from Chryseobacterium sp. RLHN22, assembly GCF_051011795.1. Classification (NCBI taxonomy): domain Bacteria; kingdom Pseudomonadati; phylum Bacteroidota; class Flavobacteriia; order Flavobacteriales; family Weeksellaceae; genus Chryseobacterium; species Chryseobacterium sp. RLHN22. The sequence goes on along the minus strand of NZ_JBPCHW010000005.1, from coordinate 165,047 downwards.
CTACCATAGTGGGTGCAAAATATGGTTTTGGCAATTCTAAAAACTTAAATGGTAAAGTCTCATATTTATTCGACCATGATCCGCGCTTTAACGTAGATACACAGGTGGCGAATGCAACGGTATCATTATTAATTAACACTAAAAACATAATCCGTACGGAGGTGGGTCTGAGCCAAGAAAAAGGCCTTGTGAACAAAGATGAGAACGCAGGAGCTTCTATGGGAGCCAATTACGAGGGAAAATTTGGGAAATGGGATATACAATCTGTGAATTCATTTGCCACGAAAAGTTATGCGGGAATTAAAAGGGGAACTTTTTTTTCAAATCAAAGAATCAGCCGACAGTTTTCCGAATCTCAACGTGCTTTTATTCAATATCAGAATTCGCAGATAGATCCCGAGTTTCTGAGCTTCCAGAGTGCACCCATCCAATCTGGGAATACTGCAAATCTGCGCTATTATTTCAACAGTACAGAAGCTTTGGGGTCAGGCTACCAGTTTTCTTTAAAAAAATGGAATTTCCTACTGTCTCCGAAAGTCGAAAAACAAAAAACAGCCAATTTTTACACGTCGCATGAACTTTTTTCCTACCGAATGGAAGCAAACATAAGCACAACATTTGGTGCTCATGGATTGAACTGGACGGCGGAATATTCTTATTCAAAAGAGAACAATAAGGCCGATTGGTTCAATAGCCTGAGAACAACATTGTCTTATAGGTATAAATCTTTCTCCCTCAACGGCACAGCACAATGGAACGCAATTAATGTATTTGATTTAAATTCTTATTACGATGTAGACCGTAATTTTGCCAACTATAATGTGTACGCATCATATAATTTTCAGATGCTTCATAATAATCTTATTGGATCTTTTACGGCCGGAACTTACTATTCAGAACTTTATAAAAATTTAAACAGCAACATCAGTGGCAATCTGGAATATAAAATTTCGCCTTCATGGTCTGCCACAGGTTATTTTAATTTTTCGGGATATAAATCTACGTCTGCTTACGCAAGCAGTGGTAATTTTTACCAGTTCAGATTGGGGATTAAAAGATCTTTTACCGCAGCAACGGCTCTCGGAAATCATAAAGTGACGTTCCAGTTATTTGAAGATAAGAATTATAATGGACTTCTTGAAGCAGGCGAGTCGGTTCTTGCGAATGAAATTGTGAAACTGGACAATTTTGTTGCAATGACAGATAAGAACGGTAAAGTAGTTTTTCAGAATGTACCTGAAGGTATTTACACACTGAAGGTAAACGAAAGTGCGGGTGCCCGATTGATGATAGATCCTGTCATTATGGTAAATAACAATATCAACCGCAAAGTGAGCCTTGTAAAAAACATCAGGGTAAGTGGGAAATTAAAAGAGATTAGACAAGCTTACGATGAGGTGGAAACAGATGTAACCGGAATAGTAGTGTATGCCAAGAGTGAAGATGGCGTGATCTACACAGCTGTGGTAAACCAGAAAAATGAGTTTGAGTTTTTCCTGAAAGACGGAAAATATGACCTCTATATTGAAAATGACAAATATAGCTATATACAGCCCACCCAAACTATTCAGGTGGCAAAAGAAGGGTATCCAGAAACCGTGATTTTTGAGTATAAGAAGAAAGACACCACTATAAAGGTGAAAAAGTTTTAAATTTAAAAGGTATGAAAACGATGAGGAATTTTTTAATTGGAATTTGTACCGTGTTCTGCGGATCTACAGTCATAAAAGCTCAGGATGTGTATCTGTCAATTCCTGAAAATAACATTTTTAACAGGAGTGAATTTACTTCTGTACCTACAAGGGTAATGACAAACGCCAACAGAACAAATTGGGATTATGCATTTTTGGGATTTGGTCCAACAGCTCCTACATTTACCTCTGTGTCCGGACCTAATTTTACTCATTCTTCTTCCTCATTTACTTTACCTGGTTCCACTCTTCTATGGCAGTTAGAAAGTATGGGCGGACAGTTGCCGGCTACCGGAATTTCAGGATATTTGCCGGGCTTTCAGGCGTTCAGTACAAGTGCTATAAAATGGTATGAACCGCCAACTTCCATTCTTTTTGGAGGGGGATTCAATCGTGGAAATATCAATTTTACATTTAAAATTCCTGCCTCGCAGTTTGCTGCCAATGCCTTTCGAGCCGGGAATTACACCATGGATATCAGTCAAAATTATAATGATTTTGCACCGCGTAATTTTAAAACAATTTTAGTTATTCCTTCATCTATCAGATGGCTCACAACGTCTTTAACGAAGTACATCGAAATATCTTCTTTGAATGATTACCGGATAACAGGAACAAAGGTTTTCAGTCTGGATAATACGGAAATTGCGAATACGGTCGATTTTAATTTTTGGGCGAAAGCTGCCTCCGCAAATATTCAGTTCACTTCTTCGAAAGGTGTCCCAGGAACCAGAAGTATAGCAAGCATTAAACTAGGTAGTAATGGTTCCGCGCTTATGACCAAAGCTTTATCTGCCAATTTTCAGAATTTTTCAGCGGCTAATTTCAATGTTGTAGCTGGGAACAGAACCAACTTCACCCCAGAACTATATGTTTCTGCGGAAGATTTTAAGAACAATTTTTTTGAAGCCGGAACTTATACTTTTGAATTGAACCTTAATGCCATAAGTGCAGATAATTCAATTAACAGTTTGCAAAATACAGCTGTTCAGTTAAAGGTGCTTCCTCGGTCGGAGATTACCATTCCTAGTTCCGGTAGAAATGTAAACTTCAATTTTAATACAGCTGCCCAGTATACCAATGGCCAGTCACAAATGATTCCAAACCAAATCATATTGTCCAATAACGAAAATTTTGAAATGTATGTAAAATCGGACGAAAATTATTTTAAGAAAGGCGGTTTGCAGACCAATATCAATTCCAATATACTACAAATTGGCGTGGATGGAAGTTCTGTAGATATTCCCTTATCCAAAACTCCGCAAAAAATACTTTTTAACGGAACCCCGGTTTTGGACCGGGAGCTGAACGTAAGATATACCATTCCACCTGCAGGTGCTCAAAGTCTGGTAGGAAAGGAAAATACGACTTACTCTATCAATGTTTATTATAGTTTTACTGCAATTTAACAATACTAACCTTTTACAATTGAAATCAATGACGGAAGAAGAATTTTATAGATCAATTTGATTCGAAAACATATTGTGATGTTTTCAAATTATCATTAAGATTCCAAATGTCCAACTTATAACTTCGTAGTAAGAGTACACTATGAAGAATAGTTCTATGTCTTCTTTTTTAGTCATTCTTCTTGCAAGCCTCATTTTATGCATGATCAGACTTCTCTTTATTAATTTAAATTTCACATAAAATTATTTATGAGTGAAAATAAAAGCCAAATCAGATAAAATATTCAATAACTAATTAGTACGAAAAAATTTCCAACTGCCGGATATATGCTGTTAATACACTTTTTATTACGACATGTTTAATAGATTCATTTCTATAACTTTGTCCGTCGAAGTAAATGCTATAGCTGCTAAAAAAACAAAAAGAAGGTTTCTGATCCTATTTTACTCAATATTCATGTCTTCATCGATGTGGTACTAAAACAAAAAAATAGTCTTGGAAAAGACAATCGAATTACCTATTATTGCACCAACGGCAAGGTCTCTTCTTTGTGAGAAAGAAAATTGTCTGCAAGTCTGAAGATAAGACATTTTAATCAACCGTTACTATAACAAATACTATGATGAGTAAACTATGTTAAAAAAATACGATAGTAGATTTTTTAAGCATTAATACTAAGCGTATGAATGACTATATTAACGAACTACAATTAAAAATCGAGAGACTGGAAAGTGAAATTAATTTCAAGAACGGACTGATCTCAATATTGTCTCATGATTCAAAAGAACTGTTTGGGAATTTTCTGTGGCTTGTGGAAGCTTTGGAGCAGAAGATGATAAACAATGAAGATTTTTATAAGTTATTGCCACAGGTAAAAAGCGATGCCCAGAAGAATCTGCAAACCGTTCAGGACAGCGTTGCATGGCTAAAAACACAATATGGGGACTTTAAGGTAACCCCCGGGAAAATTAAGGTAATTGATCTTTTTTACTGTTTACAAGAAAAATATGCTGCTCAGTTACAAGAAAAAAATCTTAAATTTCATTTTAAAGGAGATTCTGACGCATTTCTTGAGACCGATCGGATACTGCTCGAATATGTATTAGACAAAATTTTTAATAATGCAGTGAAGTACTCTTTTCATGGGCAAGATATCTACCTGCAGGTAGCGACAGAAGGTGATCAGGTGATAATTTCTGTGATTGACTCCGGAACGGGAATAAATGAAAAGTACCTATCAGCAATTTACACCTATGGTAACCCAATATTCAAAGGGACTGCCGGCGAGAAAGGAGTAGGATTAAGTTTGAAAATTGTTAAAAATTTTGTATCATTGATGCATGGAAACATCCAAATCATTTCCGCTGAAAATGCAGGCACTACGGTTTCCATCTTTTTAAGTAAATTTAGTGAGTAATGGCTTCAAAAGTAAACGTTCGTATTATTGTAGCAGACGATCACGGCATCGTAAGGATGGGTTTGATACAAACTATTAAACGACTCTTACCTGCTGCAACAGTTTCAGAAGTTGAGGATTATAAATCTCTTTATAAAGCAGTTCTGAAAGAAGAATTTGATCTGGCCATTATGGACGTCAATATGCCTAATGGTTCTGTTCAGGAGGCGATCGATTACATTAAAATACACCAGCCTAATTTACGAATTCTCATTTTTTCTTCTCAGGATGAAGAGTTGTACGCAATACGTTATCTGAAGATGGGCGCCGGTGGCTATTTAAGTAAACAAAGTTCGTCATCAGTAATTGAGACTGCTTTGAGGGCGATGCTTAATACCGGCCGATATGCCAGTGACATCGTAAAAGAAGCAATGTTTTTAGGATCCTTAACCGGCACAACAAAAGACTCACCTTTTGAATCACTATCAGACCGCGAATTGCAAATTGCCAATAAGATTGCAGAAGGTCTTCCCCTTAAAGAAATTTCTAATCAACTTAATCTCCATTCATCGACAATCAGTACCTACAAAAACAGGCTGTTCGAAAAGTTGAATATAAAATCCGTACCTGAATTGGTGGAGATTCTTAGGCTGTACAATTAATAAACGTTCTGTTCACAAAATTTGAATACAATTCAATGAAATGAAGGGACACGCTGCTTTTCTATTCACCTTTAGATTATGTATTTTAAATGGTTATAGATTTCAAATAAAAAATTCGAACCATAAAATATCAAGCTGTGAAAGTTTAATAAATAATTTGTTATGCCTATAAAAAAAGAGAGACAACTATCAAATAGTTGTCTCCTTAAGTGACCTTGACGAGCGCCTATTCAAACTCTTTTGTCGATGATTTAATTCGTTTGAGCCAAATTAAAAAGGATTTAGCAATTCTTAATTTAGAATTTAGTTTTTTATAGTTGTTATTTTTTTGCAAGATGATTTTAAACATTTGAAGCAATCGAAATGGGAATCGCTTGACTTCATTTTACTTCGATTGGTTCCCCTTTTTGTCATAAGGATTTTAAGATCAGTATTTAATTTTTATATAGTTAATAGGATTTATACAAAGATGAAACTTGGTACATTAAAATATATTGGTGCCAATTTTTATAATTCTTGTTTAATACAATTTTAATTTATTATAAACGAGCGTTATGAATATTAAATTAATAGTTGTCTTCAACTTTCTTTTAAATATGTTATCATCTAAATTTTTATCAAATAGAGTTTCATGCTTTGTGATTATCTTAGTTATATTATTTGAGTAATTTTTATATATTGAAACAACTAATAATCTAACTAATTATCATGGAAAATAATCTAAGTTATTACTGCGTTGGCTTTACCTGGACAGGATCAACACCCCAAAATAAGTTACCTGAATTTCTTAATGAGGGAATGTGGGGTAGTGGTCATGTAGACCGATATCATGCGCTTGTCAAAACAATTAAAATAGGCTCAAAAATCGCAGCAAAAACTACGTTTACAAAAAAAATTGACGAAAGAAGAATTTCTATATTAAAGATCCATGCTGTTGGAATCGTAACTCATAACAGTGGCGATGGAATGTGGCTAGGAGTAGATTGGGAAAGTTCTTTTGAACCAATTGAAATTCTGAATAAGGGAAGCTACAGATCCACGATTTCTAAAATTAATGATATAGAATTGATCAGAGAAATATTTGGTGATTCGGAACTTGTGGTCAAAGAGAGAGAAATTCCATTCTATTTACAATCAAAAGGAAGTACTGATGAAAGTCTATATCCATGTTTTAAATTAAATAGAGATGACTGGGATGATTACGGTTATAAAACTCAATATAAAATTTCCTATCATGAAGATAGTAAGTCCGGTATTCAAATTGGCACGGCGAAGTTCTTCAATAAAAATGAAGACATAGGTGATCTTCCAGAAGTCTTCACTAAATTAGAAGATTTTTATTGCTCTTTGGGACAAGATAACAGATATTATCTGAACCTAAGAGAAAAACTTGATAAAAGAGTATCTGATTATTATTTGGACGCTGTAAATGACCTCGCCATTAATAAAGGGATGCGTGATGAATTTGAACATACTTCAGGATTTAAGGATTCGTTGATGAGAAGCAGTGAGGCTCAAAAAGCCTTTCGAGAAGGTGGGTATGTTTTTAGGGGTGAGAAGATGAAAAATACTTTTGATTTCGAATTTACGACGCAGATTGGAAAGGCCTTAACTCCACACAGTATAAATTTTGATTTTACTGAAAAGGGGAACCTACCTTTCCGCATAAAGGTTTTAATCGGAAAAAACGGTACTGGTAAGACCCATTATCTAGCAAGACTAGCCAGTACTTTGAGTGGTTATCGTGCTGAGGGTGAATTTAATACGAAATTAATGCCTGCTTTCAGCCGTGTTATAACAATATCCTATAGCTTATTTGATAATTTCCCACGACCTGAAAAAACAAAAGGGTTTAGTTATTATTACTGTGGTTTTAGAGGAGGAAAGGGTTTTCTGACACCTAAACAAATGAATAGCCGATTTATAAAGGCTATGCGTGTTTTAGAAACTTCGAGTAGACTAAACCATTTTGGTCGTTATTTGTCTGATATTCTCAATGAAGAATTAGTTTCGGAAATTCTTGATGAGGATTTTTTGGAACTGAAAGATAAATCTTTTTCGTTATTTGACGTGAGTGATTATTCAAAGTTTAGTTCGGGGCAATTGATTATGATTTTAGTTCTTGCTGAACTTACTGCATATATTACAGAAAACTCTCTTATTCTGATTGACGAACCTGAGACGCATCTACACCCCAATAGTATATCACTGTTCATAAATGTCATTAATAAGATATTAAATAGGTATGAATCTTTTGCAATCATTGCAACACATTCACCCCAGATTGTACAAGAGGTACCAGCTAAAGATATTGTGGTGGTTGAAAGACACGGTAATGTATCAAGTACAAGGTCAGTAGGACTTGAAACATTTGGAGAAAACCTTAACTCGATTACGCAACGGATTTTTCATACAATCAACAGTGATGAATATTATCGAACTTTTCTAAGTAATCTTTCGAGAAGTAAATCATATGATTCGATTATAAAATCATTCGAAAAATATAGTCAACCTTTGAGCCTCAATACAAAAATGTTTTTACAGTCCAAGTATGAAGAATCTGATACCATTAACTAGAAAAATAAGTTATTGGGACAATATTGTGAACTCAATGAACTTGGTAAATAGGACACCGCTTCAAAACATCCGTTCTTCAGTTGCTCAACGATTTGAAGTCTATAAACGTTACAGTTTGCCCAATACGCTTTCACAGATACCCGCATCGACTTATGCAGGAACGCTCTCAGCAAGTTTAAAAAGCTGTTATGACAGTGGTTCAATTGGAATTGAATTATTAAAGCAGAAGGTACGTGATAGGCAACTGGATATCTTTAAGGGTGAATGTCAATATTGTAATATGGGTGAACCTCTTACAATTGATCATTATCTTCCACGTTTCTATTTTCCCGAGTTTTCAGCTCTGTCAATAAACTTGATACCTTGTTGTGCTACCTGCAACAATAAGAAGGGTGAAGAATGGCTTGTGGGAGGAAGTAGAAAGATTATAAACTATTATTATGATGAGCTTCCGAATACAGAATACTTAGTTTGCAAAATTGTATTCAGAAGAGGAGTGGCAAAAGCTCGATTTTCACTTGATACCAGTGCGATTGGCAATGAGATGGCAGCTGTTATTGATAATCACTTTGAGACCCTTGGACTTTTGGACCGCTACACTGACAGGAGTGGAGGAGAGATTACAGAAGTACTTGATGCGATCATACAAAGGGTTGGATCGAAGACATTGCTTGATATGAGGAATGAATTGATTGCTGATGCCAACGACCTGAAGAATAGAAGGGGAGATAATTACTGGCGTGCGATCCTTAAGATTGCACTTGCAAATTCTGATAGATTTCTCAGAGATGTCGGGTTTCGTTAAAATAATATATAAGTAAAGAAATGGAGTCAAGCTACAAATAGTTCAGTCTCAAAAAATGTAGAATACTGAAACAGATACAGAAAAAATCATAAAGGATTTCAATATAAAAGTTTATGTAAAGTGGTTTTTAGGTTGTTGAACTGAGACTTTTGAGACTTTATAATGAGTGGGGGATATATGTTTTTTTTAATATATGCCCGTTGAGACTTTTTTATTTAAATAAAAGACTTGTATGTGGAGCTATTTTAATACTCATACTATAAGGCTATATTAGAATTACAATACTTAGTTTCAAAAAACTACAATAAGTCAAAAGAAAGAAAAAGCTCTAACCTTAATGAGATTTCGAACACTTAAGAATTGCAGATTACAAGCCGGTTGTGGTGCTTTCAGACTGTTTTTTCAAACAGACTAAGTATTTTACATGTAAAATATCGAATATTAATTGTCAGATTACAAAAATTTGATAAATAGATATTTATGGAAAAAAAAGAGACAACTAATAAATAGTTGTCTCGTTAAGTGATTGACTATGAGGACTATATTTGATTTCAGTATAGGAATGTTTGTAGTGTACAGCTCAATATTATGCAGATAACTTCACTTATTAAAAACAGAAAAACTCCAATCATCAAAAATATGAAAGCCAAGAACGGTAAAAACTTCAGTGCATTTTTAGTACTGAAAGATGATTGCAAAACAATATTTGAATTTCCTGATACCTAAAATTTATGCCATCAGTACAGATCATATTTATTAGAATAGTTTATTTAACATAGTTTGGTTTTTAAATCCCCAATTATTCTGTTCTCGCTAGAAATAAAATATGATCCACTAATTTCCAGCATTCCGACATAGTCTTCTCTAAATGTTCTTCCTCCAATAATCTGTTTTTCGCCAAGTACAGTCCATAATACCTTCAGTTTATTTTCGCTCAGATATTCTAAAAACGCGTTCTTTCTAATTAAAAAAAATGATCTTGAATTATCATGATATACATTTGTGTCGAAACAAACTAATTCATTTTTTACATCTGCAAATACACCTTCTCTGTCTGAATATTGTAACTTCATTCCATTAAACAATTGAATACTTGGTTTTAAGAAACTGATTGTATTTTCTTTTGATTTATCAAACTCTTCCTCCCATCTGTAATTTTCAACTGGAACAATTACCGATGTAATGAATTCTCCTGTTTTTTTATCATTGACATATCTTTCTTGTTCTCCTCCATAATATTCAGTTCTGAAATATTCATAGGCTGGTGACCAATAATATTCGCGATTAAAAATTTCATATCTATCTCTGCTTTCAGGCATCCATCTGCCCATAAAATCTTGTTTTTCAGACCAATGTTGAAAATTGTCAAATTCCTCTTCTTTAACAATATAACTTCTTATTTGAAACCACAAACGTTTGTGAGCATAATTCCATTTTTCTTCTCCAATTTTTTTGGGTTCTGCCCATTCGGGATATCCTTCAAGAACTAACCATTCTTCATTATCATTATCAACAACACATATCATATTTTCTCCAGATGGCAAATCATCATTTGTTTTAACCCAGTCAGAATTAGAGTAATCCCAGTTGAATTCATTTTTGCTAGACCACCAAAAATCTGACACGATATCTTCATCAAAAGACGCCGTATCTTTTATAAGAATTGTTGGATCAATATCTCTAATATATGGACTCCAAGGGCCTTGATATTCTTCTTCCTTATCAGAGTCAGATCCCCATTCTTCATGTTTTTTAAAATTATCAGAAACCCGTGCAATCATTTCATACAATGCCAACCATTGGTATTTTTTACCGATTCTTTCATTTGGAATTGAGTCTCTTCCTCTACCGGATCCAATTTCACTATCAAAGTCTCCATGTTTTTTTGGATCGTATCCGTATTTTTCGAAGATCCATTTGATTGCTAAATTGCTTAAGGCATTTGAACTAACGTTCCAACTGCGTAAGGCACTTTGAAAAGTATATCGCCCAAAGTCGCCATAAGAATGTCTACCATGTTCAACACCCATGGACATCAAAATGGCAGTATTGCCCCATTTTTCTTTTCCCCAGTAACCTTCTTCTTTAGGATCAAATTCGTTATCTATTGCTTCATCAGTGGGAAATTCTTCTTCAAAATCACTTTCGTAAGGAGGTCTTATTTTGTCCACATTAATGTGGAGATTTGGTTCAAGATAGAGCGTATACTCTATGACTCCTCTTGCATAGTCTCTTAATAATGCATGGGGGTATATTTCTCCATCTTTATTAAAGATTGTTTCAAATATATATTCACTTAATTCCTTAAGAATTTCTTTTTGATTCGTTCTCAGTGCGCAACCATAGGCAACAGCAAAAAGCCTTTCATAAACCGAAGGGTCGTTTACTTTTTCAAACATCTTTAAGATTTCTAACAAAACATGCAATCTGTTTTGTAATAAACTTACTAATGCTTTTGTAGCGCAATCTCTCAATTGTCTATTAGTTGATGTGTGAAACCAAGCTAATGTGATGCCAGCTAATTTAATAGATTCATCTGAAATATAATCTCTGTCAGTTTCGTTCCAAGCCCAATCAATTAACCTTTTTACTGCCGAATCGTCATCATATTTATATTTTAAAATCTCAGTCCATTGTGCATCTCTATCTGCCATTGAAAAGCTCATTAAATGTTCGTGCAGTGAGTAAGCGTTGAAATAGTGTTCGGGTATAGAAGATACAGATAAAATAGTTTCCCAAAATAAGTTAGAAGTACCTTCATAATTAAAAACAAAATTATTTACGTAATCTCTAGATCGTTCGTCAATAGTATTCATTTTTCTCCATAATAGACTCTCTACAAAAGATTCAATGATAGAATAATTATCTTTTAAATGAGGAACAAATTCATAAAATTCCTTTTCTGTTTTTTCGGGTATCTGTATTGAGAAAGCGTCTATCAGACCTTGATTATAATACAAATCATTTTCTTCTTTGACATATTTAAAAAGGTTTCCTCCGTCTTTAAATTCTAATTCTGAATCAGGGTATTTTGTAAGTAAATACTTACAAAATAAATGGTCTTCAAATCTTTCGTAAGCTAAGTAAATACCCTCCTCGTACTCACCTTTTTGTTTCCAAAATAAATTTTTAGAAAATATGCCTTCGGAAATGAGTTCATCAAGGAAGGTTCCTTTTTTTGATATATATTTCGATACGGTGTCCTCAATTAATTCAATTGCCTTCTCGTAAGCTACATATTTTATATCATTATCAATTTTATATTGAATAATTGCAGAAATTGATTTGTCAACTAAATTCAGTCCATTTGAATACTCAAACCTTTTTGGTGTTGCTAGTACTTCATTTACGTTTTTTACAAAAAAATCAATTATTGAAGTTATACCTTGAATTCCTTCGGGGATTTTATTTTGCCCTGACTTATATATTCCCTCACAAAAGAGCTTTAGAAATAATGGATTTTGAAATTCGGGGTGTAAAAGAGGAACATTTGGTAGCTGTATGTTATAATTTGTAAAGAATAATTTGCTTGCTTCATATTCATTACTTCGAAATCCATATAATCTATGTTCTATAACATCTAGTGCTTTTATTTCATCCTTGGGAAAGATCAGATTTTTATACGAAGAGCGAATGCTTAATGCAAGACCTAAATGTTTATACTCTTTTATTTCATGAATAAAGCTTTTAATATTATCGTTCCAAAAATATTTTCCTCTACCCTCATTTATTGCATCAATAAATATTATTATTTTTTTTTGACGATCTCTAGCTCGGTCATCAAGCGTTTTTAAGAAATCTTTAGATGAACTGTTAATTTGTAATTTCTTAAATATTTGAACCCATGGACTTTCGTCTGATGTAAAATGTTGACCGAGAAGAAAAATACTTTCATAATTATTTTCAATTCTTTTGGAAACTATATCTCCAAACATATGGGATTTGCCAATTCCTGCCTCTCCATCCAATACTAAATAAGGATTGTTTACTAATTTACATATTGCACTATTGATGAAACTTTTGAAACTATATATAGAACTTTCAAATTCCCTTATGTGTCTTAACTCATATCCATATTTGTGATAGAACTTGTAATCCTTCTTTTCTTCTTGTATTTTTCTCTCTTCATTTACATAATAATTTTCTATTTCCCGAATTAATTTTTCAATTGATAGTAGATTAGATTCAATTTCTTCGAAGTTAATTTCTAAACTACCATCATAATCAATTTGTGAACAAATTTTAAATAGACTATCAAGCTGTTTTTCCAACAATTGGATTTGTTCTTTCGTTTCTTCATTTTTACTTAATATTTTTTTGCCCTTAATGAGCAAGTCATCATATTGTTTAGTAATTAGATTTTTGAAGTCATAAGTTCTTCCAAGCCCCTCAAATATTTTTGTTATTTCAAGCTCAAAATTTAATTCAGGTGTATATCTTTTTCCTAAGTCAACAATGGATTGTTTACAATGATTTCTAAACCAATTGTCATCTGGATTAAAAGTAAGAACAGACTGTATTATTGCAACATTTAATCCAACTTTGTCAATCTTATTTTCAATTGTATTTAAACTTTCAGCTATTTCATGAATTTTGGATTTATAATTCTCATTTATAAAAATAGATTTGAGTTTTTTATCCGCTTTTACTTTGGAAGAAAACAATGTATAGAAGCTATTTAGTTCCTCCGTGGTTGGGACTTTTATTCTTGGATTTTCTTTAAATTTTTCAATTAAATAATTGTTTTTTGGTTGTTTCTCTTTAAATAGCAAGTATTTATTTAACTCTTCAAACAAAACTTGAGAATGAAAAAAAGGAAATTTATCACCTCGTATTTTATCTGGGTATAAACTATTATATTCTTCAATCGTACTGTATATTACTTTGGTAAGTTGATTTTTATATTTTGTTTCAGGGAAAAACCATTTTTTAAATCTTCCATATCCTTCTTCTTTTAGAAATTGGTCGATAAATTTCAAAGCTACATATGATATTATTGTTATTGATACGGGCTCCATAATAATGTTAAATAATTTAATGATAGTTGTTTGCTGTTTATTTTACGAAAGCTTTGCACTACAAAGATTGGCTAATAACTAAATTACTAAAATGTAAAATTAAAACAGTTGAAAATAGAAGAATTTGTTTTCAATTCTACACTCGCTGAAAGTTTTTTAAATGTACTCATGTATGGTTACTAATTTGATCAATTTCATTAGATTTTATTACTAAAGTTTTTATTTTTAATTTTTCAAATGTTTTTTCAGCCTTATATTTACACCTGTCATCATTTGTTATAAATACATCACAATGTGAGGCATAGAATGTATGTAGCCCATCATCAAACATATTATTAAAATTGGCATCACTTTTATATCCTTGCAAGTCAAATGTGTAAAATGTTTCAATTACTTTGTAGTAGGATTCATTGTCATTCTTTTTAATTTCAAATTTTGGTTTGTAGGTTTCAGCAATTGAGAAAAAATCGTTTTTCAAATGTTTAGGAATTTGATCATTGTTCCTCATGTAATTAACGACATCTTTGTTCCCTTTTAAGGAAGAAATATTTTTAGATAATTGAGCCTTAAAAATTTTATAAAAGCTGTAGTCTGACTTAAGCTTTATTTGAAAACTGTATAAGTCAGCAAACAAACTGTACAATGAATTTTCCTGAATTGTTGTTGGAAACATCAATTGGGCAAACTTATCTTTAACGATTTTAGACACCCACTCATAAGGTAGAGGAATATTTTTCGTTAAATGGATAGGACTTTTATCACCTAAACCAAAATCGAAAAGTTCATCTAAAGTTTCATCAAAAATATCTAATTCATCTTTTTTCGAATTGAAAAATTCAAAAATATCTCTTTTATGCCACCATACATTCCTTTCTCCCCAGTACTGACAAATGCACAAATCTTTTGTTAATTTCTGTATGTTTTTTAGATGTCCATCAATATATGTAGGATTCTTTTTCCAACCTCATAATAAATCATTTAGATGTGCATTGGAGTAGGGAACATCAATGTTGTTGTTAGAAACAAAATTTAATAATTCAAGATATTCATCCTTTTGATTTCCATCCAGTAAATCAATTTTTTCCAATCTATCAAATATGTTTAAGTCAAGGTATAGTATCATAGTGAAAGTTTATTCTAAAATATTAATTATAAAAATATCTCAAATAGTTGTATAAAGGTAGCAATTCATAGAGGTAAAAATCATTTATAGTATTGATTAGGGTCATAACTATTACTCGATATGGTGTCTTTAATATCAATGTGGAAAAATGTCCTGTAATTAAAAATAAGATTTTGAAGCAGTTAGCTAATTTCGATCTTTTTAACTACTGTCTTTAAATTATAAACAAGGTAGTAAGTTAACATTACAATAATCATTGATTTAGAACTTTCATCTTTGTCGTTTTGGAACTTTAAAACAATAGCTTGATTCCGAAATCTAAAATAAAATTGTTCATTTTGATACTGACTTCTTATGTGGGTACATAATGGTAGTTCTATATTATCACCAATATCAATTTTCCGTTCTAGTTTAGTCCATGTAGTTGGATCATTTTGTCAAACCTTCTAACTTATCTAAGAGAATCACTTTCTTTTTTTTAAAATTTATTTGTTAATTTTAGATTTAAATATTTAAATTTGAGTAAGTTAAAAAAATATAATATGGGAATTAAAACAGGACCTAAGAGAATTGCTAAATCAACAGGTAAGCCGGACAGACGTCAAAGAGATAATAAGGAAACACCTAAAAATGATCCAACACTGAAGCCACATAAGCACAAGAAAGGTGATTAATAATTATTAATATCGATTAAATGCTAATAGAACTCTTCTAAAACGAGTTTAATATGTCATTACTGCGAACTATACGTGTAATGTATTTTAATAACCATTCAGAAAACTAATAACTCTTCTCTTACCGACAGCTATGTGTAGCTGTTATTATAAATTCAATTTTGGAGTTGCTAACTTTGTTAGGACACAATTCTTATACTCTTATATTAAACAAATGAAGTATTCAAAATAGAATTTGCGAGTCAAGTATTTTGAGTGAAGATTAAGATAACTCAAAATTTGGTATCTAAAGTACGGGAAATTAATTGAAAGCTTCGTTTGGATATTTGTGAACTTAACAGGACTCTATCGAAACCATTTATTAGCAGATATTGACAGTATTTTGAAAGTGTTAAAAGGTATGTGAGTGATAATTTGGTATATAAAAATAAATTAAAAAATCTGTAATTGCATTTGAACTTTTTCTAATAAATTACTTGGTGATATAATTATTTTCTTACAGATGGAGTTCAAAAGCTATTAAAATTAAACGTACACTAATATATAATTGCCTTTTTTGTAAATTAGTGATTTCTAAATTAAAATGTCTGAATTTAAACTAATTGCCATCACTCCTTTAAAAGGATGTAGTAGTGAATTTTCTAAAAAATTAAAGATTGGTCATCCTTACCAATTTTATAAGAACTATGCCATTGAATTAGAAGATTCGGGAGATGAGATAAAAAGTATAGTCAAATTAGATAGGAATACACTTCCTGATCATCTTTATAATTTAAGTAACGGGATTTCTTTGAGTATTTCTTCTGTAATAGGGAAGAACGGCACTGGAAAGAGTACTTTAATGGAATTATTATATCAGGTTATATACAGGCTAGCTGTTCAGGAGAAGTTTTATGGAAATACATTACTGAAAAGTCCCACAGTTGATTTAGAATTTGAGTTAAAGAATTTAAAAGGGGTATTATTTGACCTCTGTGAAAGTGTTTCATATCTGAATTTTAAAGATTATGGCTTGTCCTCAAAGACTAAATTTGTTCGTGAAGGTCATAAGGGACTTAATCTCTATTTATTTCAGTTGGTCCGTCGGTACAGACTTGATATTGACATAGATAATATCCCATCTGATAAGGATCTCGTTAAACGGATTGCTGCAAGACTGCAAAGTAAAATTAGTGACACTGAGAATTTAATAATCCAGACTATTGAGAAAGAAAAACGTTTCAAATCTAAATTCAATGTTTCAGTGATATATGAAATAAAGAATGAAATAAGAGAAATCCAGATTAAATCCGGTGAGATCAAGTATTTTAATTTTACAGATCATATTGAACAAAAAAAAATCGAATCTAATTCGGAACCAAACTTAAAAAACCTCTTTTATACAATTTCCCTTAATTATTCGCACCATGGTCTGAATTCAAAAGTTATGGGTTTATGGGTCAATAAACTTTTTCATAAAAATGATGCGTATAGAACACCATTGGTTCTTAATCCAATGCGTGACGAAGGTAATTTTAATATCAATCATGAAATTAAACTTTCTAATGAACGTTTAATGTCAACATTAATTTATGATTTGGTCAATAAAAAAGAAAACTGGATTTTAGATAAATACAAAATTTCATCTTTTATTTTTACCATAAAATCTCCACACCTTTATAATTTAGTCGATGAACATGATTTTAAAAAGTTACCTTATGCATCAATCATCGAGAGGCGTTATAAAGTACCTTCAAGTAGTAGAGAACTTCCTCACGCACACGTAGCCCTAAGTTACCTCAACCGAAAAATAGGTAAGGTAGCTGACCAATATGGCTTCTTATTTCAGAAAACTAACGATTCTATTTTTGATCTAAATCAGTTTTTAGAAGATGAGGATAGTCATATCACTAAAAAAATAAAACAGACAACCAACTATTTATGCCGGAGCATAGAAGAACTAAATCCTATTTGGAATAATACAAAACGAGGTCGTGGATTAGAAATTCATCTTTCTCCAAAAGAACTTCTTAACTATATTGATTTATTTAAACCTGAGAATGAACTTGGCCCTTCAGAACTCATAGAATATGCTCTTCCCAGCTTTTTTAATATAGATTTTGAATTTCAAGAACGGAATCATAAGAAGATAAGATTAAGTGCAATGAGTTCGGGAGAGCAGCAAATGATATTCAATGTGAATGCTATTATGTACCATCTTTATAATCTTGAATCTGTTCACAAATCTGAGGATAATTCAGAAACGAAAAAGATTAGGAGGCGACCTGCTTATCCAAATATAAATATAGTTCTGGATGAAATGGAGTTGTATTACCATCCAGAAATGCAACGCCGGTTTATTTCAGATATGATCAAAGCTTTTGAGAATTTACGACCAGGAAAAATTGAAGCTATCAATGTCTGTATTTTAACACATTCTCCATTCATACTTTCGGATATCCCATTACAGAATATCTTAAGATTAACTGAAGATAGCCTTAACGGAAGTGCAGAAAATCGTCAAACTTTTGCGTCAAATATTCATGAATTGCTTCGGAAAGAATTTATGTTAGAAAAGGGTTTCTTTGGAGAGTATGCACGTCAAAAAATCGAACAGGTAATTAATTCTCTAAAAATTCATGCAATTATCATTAAATCTGGCTTAAATGAATTGTCTGAAATAAAAAATATAAAAAAAATCCTTATTAAAGAAGATGAATTCAAAGATTTTGATATGAATGATTTTTTAACAGAGAAAGAATGTAAAGAATTGATTGGGCTTGTAGGTGAGCCTGTTCTTTATAAAAGTT
Source organism: Chryseobacterium sp. RLHN22 (assembly GCF_051011795.1). Lineage (NCBI taxonomy): Bacteria > Pseudomonadati > Bacteroidota > Flavobacteriia > Flavobacteriales > Weeksellaceae > Chryseobacterium > Chryseobacterium sp. RLHN22. The sequence continues at coordinate 146,902 of NZ_JBPCHW010000005.1, read as the reverse complement.
TAGTAGAATTTTACTCCGAAGTATTTCCAAAGAAAAAAAAGTCTTTTATTGAACAACAAATAGAGATGCTTCAAAAACTACAAAATGAATAAAAATGATTTCTATAGAAATTAGTGAGGTACAAGCTGTCCAACAAAAATATTTAAAAAATATTAAGAATCAATACGAAAGAGGCTTTGAGAAACTGAAGCATCTTAAGACTAAAACGGAAGATGTTAATGATTGTGACTACCTAGATAAAATCATCGATTGCTTTAACAAAAATAAGGGGATATTAACCGATTTACCTTCTGTTCTTGATCAATACAAAATACAAATTGGTGATGTTCCTAAAATTAAAGTAAAAGATGAACAGGGTATATGGACAACAAGAACTAGTTCCATCAAAGATGATATTGTTAATGCTTTAAATTATACTTATTTACGAAGAAGCTTTTATCCAAAATATTTTCGGGATCTCGGTGTAAAGACATGCATCTATTGTAATTCTCAGTTTGCATTATCAATTGAGACAGAGAAAAAAGTTTTAGCTAAATTTGAATTAGACCACTATTGGCCAAAAGATGTCTATCCTTGGTTAAGCATTTGTCTCTTTAATCTTTATCCTGCATGTAAATCCTGCAATAATGTTAAGGGCATAAAAGAAGTAGATTTTAATTTTTACAGCGATAATAATAAAGAATTGTTAAAATCTAATTTTAAGTTTGCACTCACAAAGGGTTCAAAAGCGACTTACCTGACATCAAAAAAAATTGATGATATTGAAATAGATTTTACTGAACCTGTTGTAAAAGAAGGAAAACATACTTTTAATGATGTGTTTCATATAAAAAAAATTTATGAAACACAGCTTGACATTGTTGAAGAATTAATCCTAAAGAGTGAAATGTATGACGATTCTTATAGAAAATTGCTTGAAGAAAAATATTCTGCAATTGGTGTTGATGAGGTTTCAATTAACCGAATTATATTAGGTAATTATAGGGATATATCAGATATTCATAAACGCCCATTGAGCAAATTTATGCAGGATATTGCTGAGGATGTAGGCCTATTAAAACCTTCAGACAATCTAATATAGATGAAATAATTGATTAAAATATGGAATTAAAAGAAGACAGGGCTTTTGAAGAAAAGGTTAGAGATATTTATCATGACGTTAGGTATGAGCTTAAATTTAAACAGGAGGGGCAAGAGATAGACAGTGATAAATTAAAGGAAATTCATCGAGAGATTATAGCCGGTTTTAAGTCTGGTCAAAAGAAAATTTTGACTGAATTAAAATCACTTCAAATTCTAGCAAAAGAGAATCAAGTTTTATTAAAAACCGCACGCAGAGAAGGCAATAAAAATAGAACTGATGAACTTATTTTAAATTCAAAAAATATAGAGTACCAAGATAGTATTTATAGAAATCTTGCTGATACAATTGCTTGGCAAATGTTAAATGGTGAACATTATTTGTATCGCAGATTTTATACGGGAGAAACAGGTGCTAAAGATTTGTCTGATAAAGCTTTTTCACATGTAGTTGATTTCTCTGATCGTGTTAATGAAGATCCAGATGCATTTTGTCTTATTGCTGATATTACCAATAATATTCAGTTAGGAGATTGTTTAATAAGAGATAATGATGGAATAAAAGTATCAGAAATAAAGTCTGGCGAGATGAACTTCAAAGCTATTGATATTATAAATGACCGAAAACTTACAGATGATGATTTTAATGAAAAGAAATTATCTGAGGAGTTTGAAGATAAATTTATCAAACAAATGAAGAGAATGGTATCACAAAAGGGTAAAACAGAACGAGCTGCTAAGATTGTAAAGGAGAACAGCGGTCCAGATCCCAAATATAAAGATACTAACATACATATTGTTGAAAATAATTTTCAAATAGATACTTACCATATGGAACTTCTTGGATTACTGAGTCAACTTAAGTCTCAGGATTGGGCGTACACCTGCGTCGGTGCAATCGTGCACATTGGTGTATATAAGAATGATTGGCGAGTATATGGACAATTTGCAATGGAGCAGCTTTGTGATCCTTTTCCTTTTATCGATCTGATGTCTAGCCGAGGAGTTATGATTTGTGAACCGATTTTTTTAAAACCTTTTCCAGAAGATGTAATTATGGATATAGTATTTGGTAGAATTAAAGTATTTATCGGAATAGATTATAACAATTTCATTAAATTTTCTAATGATTTAGGTGTAGACGCATCTTGGTCAACAGCAAAAGAACTTCAGAAATATCTCCAGAAATTTACATACGACAAACGTGAAATATTTTCAATTGATAATAAAGGTATAAAATTAGAAATTGACGGAAATGAAATTTTTGTTGGACATGGTTTTTTTAGCAAAATACTATTTGATCATTTTTTGCCGGAAACAATGATACTTAAGTATGTTGGAATGATTTCTAACATTGTCAATCGAAAAAAGCAAGATTAAAATCAGCAGGACATTAATAATCATAATATTTTTTTCTTAGAGTCTCATAAATATATTTTGTTAAAGATTCATAGACTTTCCAATCAAGATTATTTAGTTTTTCCATATTATTTTAATTATTAACAAATCATTGTAACGCTATATAATAGGATCTATTTCTTCACCGATTTTATCAAGATATGTTTGCAAGTTGATCGCGGGCACCGTTCCAATAGCTTGCTGAAGATATCGGGTCAGCTGCATAAAGAATGTTACCAATGAATTTTCTGGCTTACTAAAAGTTAGCTCTTTGAATATTCTTGAATTGTAGTAGTCATAATAGCGTTTCTCAAAATCACTTTCGTTTCTCAAGTTGATATCCTCTTCACCATCATAATCAATTGAGAAGCTTCCGTAATCGGCTATACAACCAAAGTCTATGGTTTTAAAACCTGTTTGAGCTTTTAGATGTTTTTCTATGGTTGATGTTTGCTTGATAGTATTGGTGCTAGTTAATATTCCTCCCAAAATTTTGGTTAAAGGTCTTGCCGAAACCACTGCCCCGGAATTAATCATTTTTGTTGTAGTTCGTTTCAAAACTCTAACGCTTTCAATTTTTTCTGCTGCATACTCAATATAACTTTTACCTTCTTCTACTGTTCCCTTAAGATCCGGTTTGACTTCAAATACTGCGTACACGCCCTCTGCTGGTATATAATGAAAGCCATTCTGCGAAAATATAAAAGGAGTAAACCAATTATCATAGATTACGATGTCGATCTGATGACTAGTATTTCCTTCATGATCAATAACAATTGCTTTATCTACGCTATATCGATTGGGTAAATATTTACTCAGCCATTCGATCCAAGCATTTTCCAATGAATCTCCTTTAGATCCTGGATGATTAATGAATTCTCTATTGGTGCTAAGTTGTGAAATCATTTGGCTTTGAAGACCATTGAATAACATTTTAAGATCAATTTTTTTACTCATATGCAAATAGTTTTTTTTCTGAGTAATAGTAAAAAGTAAAATTTTGCATTTTCTTTTTACTAATACTTATAATTAATAGTAATGGGTTTTTAATTTGGACTTCATCTGATTCTGCTGTTTCTATCATGGCATTGAGATCAGTACCGCTATACATCGTGGAACCATCAGGATGAGAATGCCATTCGCCAATATAATACCTGCTGTTTTCATGATATTCTTTTATAAAAAATTTTTCAAGATCTTTGGTAGACCTCTGAAATAGGACAGGAGATGCTTTGTATTTATAAGGTAGAATAATAGATTCTATAACTACAGATTTAAAATCTTCAGAATATTTTCCCAGCAGGAAACCTCCGAATTCGTTAGGGTAATGTTGAACAGCAATTGTTTCAATTTCCTTTAATACAGACTCTTCCAATATGATCTCTAAATTATTATGTCTATTTTTAAGTATCAATATTCTATAATTTTGAAGGAACTATTGTTTTCCTGGATAATGAAATTGTTGAATGCTTTCTCTCCCGAAAAAATTCTGTTGATTTGCTTTAAAGCAATTTGAACCAATAATGCAATATCGTTATACGATGCTTTGAATGTCGGACTCCAACAACCCGTCGGTTCGTACATGTCATTCACATCGTTTTCGAGAACGTGCGAGAACTGATTGTTTACAAAATTATATATGTTTGGATAAAAGGCACAGACTAACTCTTTAGCGTGATTGGTCAGCGATATATTGATAAGCTTTGATTTAAGCGTAAGTTCGTTTAATACATACATCAAATCATTGTCCGTCGAACAGTCAAAAATAATATCGTATTTATCCAGATCTGATGTAATATTGGCTCGGAAATTTTCATCTGTATAAAATGATTTAATATACTTTTCGAAATAATCATTGTTAATTTGATGGGAAGTTACAAAAGGTGAGATCTCATAAAGTGAGCCTGCTAACTCAAAAATCTTATTATTGATTCCTTTTGAAAAGCGATATTCTGATCTACAGACATTTTCAGGCTCTTTAACATCATGATCAATGAAATCAATAAACCTGCATCCTGACCTTGTTAACGTCGTTGCTATCATACTGCCAACGGCTCCTACACCTATAATAAGAATTTTTGCTTCAGTAATTGTATCACAAAATTTACCGCGTCCAAAAAAATATTCGTACGAGGCATTCTTGGAAATACCCCATTGAATGGGCGCATCATCAATCCCAGTATACCATCGCCCCGTTTTCCTTCCTTCATTTCGTTCAGGAATACCCTTAATCGGAAATTTTCCCACTTCCATTAACGCTACCTGCCAATGAATTTCCGTGCTGTTAATTTTATATCCTATAAAAAATGGGATGACCTTTCCGTAATCTTCTTTAGCACATTTATCCTGAAATTCACGAAGCATGGTTAGAATATTTTGAGGGAGATCAAGCTCTGCCCAAGTGGAGTAGGCAAATCGATTATACTTTGCAGGCGGATTTTCTCTGAAAAGATAAATTCCTTCCCGGTCTGTAGGTTGCTCAAAATAAAAATCGTTCCAGGAACATTTCTTTTTTAAATCAGGAAATGTCTCAAAGGATTTTATATAAAAATTATAAATGTGATCTTTTTTGTGATGTCCATCATGCAGTAAAGACAATTTTACAATGCCTATTTCTCCCTCATAAAATACTTTACCGGTTGATGTGAAAGTAAATGAATATTTATCACCATTGACTGCAGAGTCCTGTACAACCAGATGTTCATATTTTTGGTCTTTCTCCTTGTTAATATAGTATTTAATAATCCATGCCTTCAGAGCATTAAAGTCAATCCAAATCTTATTCTCAAGATCCTCACTATGTGCGGTATGTATACATATGTTTCCGTTTGCCATTACGTGATTGTATTGAATCAAATCAGAATTAAAAAATGTAATGGATTCGGAACTATATGTTTTTAAAGGGTATTCCTGAGTTATTAAAAAATCAAAGAATAATTGATTTTTAAGTTCTTCGAAAGCAATTTCTATATTTCCACTAATAAAGAATTCCCCTTGTTCTATGCGATTGATTTTGCTTACAAAGGGAATTTCTGATATTGTGGATTTTATTTTTTCTAATCTCACTCTATCCAAAACGTTGATCATCTTTTGGAATTGACAGTCCCGTAGACCCTTTCAGTCCATACGATTCAGTTGTGTCAAAATCCTTGTTGACAGGAAAATATGTTTTAATGTTTTCAGAATTTTCCGTAATCCTATCTATCATATTTCCCATTTTGTTAGATAAGTTTTGACGATCAAACCCAGTGAGGTTTTTCATCAAGTCGTTACTTGGGTTGCCAGGATCCTTTAATGTGAAATCCTCACGAGTTACATTATCTTTTATGTACCTTAATACGCCCTCCGTTTTCTCCCATAAATTTCCTGTAATTGTTGACTTATCAAATGCTTTTAACGTAAAAAGCTCCATCAAAAAGGATTTGTAAGATTCACTGTTAGAGTGCTTCCAGATTTTTAATAACCTGATTATTTTTCTTTCGTCGTCTCTAGATTTAATTGTGTCTATTTGTGACTGAATATTTGTTTTCATGTAGGTGCCTTTACTGAAACCCCAGGTATCTTTGTTGAAGTAAATATTTAGATCCCTTACATCTAAATAAGAATCTACGCTGATTTCTCGTCCCGGAACAACATCAATGCTGATCTGATCTCCGTCTTTATCCGCTTTAAAGATAACGCCAATTGAAACCTTCTGTTTTCTCACCTGCGCAAGCCCTGTATTCTCATATTTATCATATAGGAAGTCGTAAACAGCATTGTACATTTCTTCAATCGTAGCAAAACTGTTTCTTTTGAACGGAACAACAATATCCAAATCAAATTTTATGTTGATAGCTGTATGCTTTCCGAAAGAACCGGAATTTAAAGGGCTATAAATATCGGAAGTGTAATGCTCCTCCAATGCTTCTTTAATATCCCCTCTCTTATCTCTAAATTTTTGCACTAATTTATCAATATGACTCATTCGATGGGTCTCCAGTACATTAGCCAGATGTTCACTTCTGTTAACTGCCATAAATTTTTATTTTTTTTAATGATGAATTTCTCAAATCTAATACCGATTTTAATTATTTATATGATTTGTGTCATACATTTTCATTTTCTGACATCATGTCTGATAATCTACTGTAAAATGCTATTTATCAAACGTTTGTTTAGTTGTTTTTGTCACATAAGAAGGAGTATACTACAATATTAGTAATATTTTCAATTGTAACTTTGAATTTAGTTTATCAAGAAATATTGGAATCACGTTTCGGAATTTCAAAAAAATCTTTGGTCAGCAAAACCATTTTTAAAGTAATCCACCATACATAAATTCCATAATGATAACTTTCTGTAGGCGATGCAAGACCATGACAAATTTTATTACGGAAATTTGCGCTGTTACCATCAATCAAAAAACTGTTTAATTCAGATAAAAGATCTTTGTTGCATATTCCATCCAACATATTTCCTGATTCTTTTAAAGAAAGTATCGAACCCAAAGTGTTATCGTGCTGAACTGGTTCATCAAGTTTAATCGTATTTCTACCGTTTACTTCGATGATGTTTTTCAAACAATTTTCGATTTGAGGAATTAAGAGATGCCCTGCTGTCATAAAGTTGTTCTGAAAACCCATGTAAAGTCCTTCAAGGAAAAATACTTCACGACCTTCCGGAATAAATGGGCTTTTGTCCATAATTAAAAAATTGGCAAGAGCATTCTTGGAGATGGGATCCTTCTGGATCATTCTATCTGTAATCTTAATGACTAAATCAATGATAACATTTCGACAATGGTTCCTAGCTAAATTAACAGAGAACTGTTTTTCATCTGTAGAGCCACTTATTGTACCTTTATCAGTAATATGAACATAATTGTCGAAGAATTGACCCAAAGATGAATTGGGATTATTTTCTGACCAGGCTGATAGGCTTTTCTCATCCAAAATTGGAAGATGTAGTAATGCTGATAATCCACTTTGGAAATCAATAATTTCTAAACTATCAAGCCATTGTGTATAATCAGATTCTAATGTAGTGCTTATTGTCATCTTTTTGAGTAGTTCAAAAAAATCTTTCTGTTCATTTTTTATTTTCTCAGAAAGCCGATCCTTTAAAACTGTCTGATCTGCAATTCCTTTTATTCCTTTTAGTGCTTCTGTGTATAAGGCAAGAATGGTTGGATAATAAGTTCTTTCCTTTTTTTTCGAGGTAAGAAAGTCTCCTTCTTTTTCAAGATAGAGGGCATTTTGTATCCTCATATCGTTGTTGGTAAAGTGTTTTAATTTATTTAGAATCTTAATCTGCCATTTTATTGCACTGTAATTGTTTTCACTTTCATACTTGCTTAAAAGCCTTAAAGAAATACTAGTCATTAAATTCTTTGAATCACTCTCAAGCAAAAATTCTGACGTATCGACTAGTGAAAATTGATAATAAGAAGAATCCAAATTACTAAAAATCGTAATGACTTTTTCTTCAAAATCAACTAGCCTATCTTTAAATACAGATTTTACTTTTTTGACTAATTGCAATAACCGCAAAAAGTAGTTTAATTCTTGTGTCTTATCATACAATTCTTCATATAGCCCAATAGCTTTTTTAATACTGTTGATTTTATCATCGTCACCGCGGACAAAATTGAAATCATTCATTATAGCTACGATTTCTTTATTATTGGTTTTTATTGATGATATAGTGAAATTTTTATCGTCAATAAAAATTTTAAAGGACTCGTCAGTTATTGGACTTCTTATAAGCGAAAGTAAATTTTTTATTTCCTGATTTTCCGGAAACAATTGAGCGATGCGGTAAAGTTCACTGCATAATTCTCTTGAGTATATATTTTCAGGTATTTGATAATCGTTGGACATTTTCTATTGTTTTTAAATACAAGAAGATTGCATTTTGCAATCAATTTTAGCCTGTAACCCTTTGGGTTTAATTGTAAAATTAATAAGATAAATTTGATAGAAATTACGGTAAACCGTAAGGATTTCATTTGATTTTTATTATAAACCTATTTAAACTTTTATTTTTCTGAGGAACAAAATTAGAGAAAGCTAAATAATGTAGATTCGTCCTAGTTATATTCAATGTTTTAAACCTTACTAATAAAGCTTTGAAGCTATCTCTAAATAAGTTTAAACAGGTTCGATATATAATTAGCTCTTTTAGAAACTTGTTATTGGTAGGAAAATATATACTAAAATTACTAGTTTGAGTGTGTAAATATTCCAGATTTACTACTAGCTGGTCTATTTTGACTTAAAAAGTACAATTAAGTTTTAATTTGTATCATTCAATTATAGTGATATTATTGTTGATAAGTTTTTTATAATGTCTGTCAACTTTTATTTTTTTTGGTTTAGCCACTAACATACTTATTTTTCTAATAAGGAGTTTTTTTTGTTCTTAACTTTAATATGATAAAACTATAGATTAATAAAATGAAAACAGCTTACCTATATGTTCGTGTAAGTACGGACGAACAAAAAAGAAAAGGTTACTCTTTGCCGGAGCAGGAGGATAGATTACTGAAATATTGTAAATATAACGATATAGAAGTCAAAGGAATCTATCGAGAAGATTACTCTGCCAAAAGTTTCAATCGACCTGAATGGAAAGAATTATTCTCCGAAATTAAAAAGAAGCTAACAGGAGAGGATAAGAACATATTATTCATCAAATGGGATCGATTCAGCCGTAATGTTGAGTGTGCGTATGAAATGATTGGGAAGCTTCGGAAATATAAAACAACCGCAATGGCTATTGAGCAACCCATAGATTTTTCTGTACCCGAAAGTACCGTAATGCTGGCTGTATATTTAGCTGTTCCGGAAGCAGAAAATACCCGGAGAGCTCAAAATACTTCGAATGGTATGCGGCGTGCAAAATTGTTGGGCAGATATCCTAATAAAGCACCTATGGGTTTTATGAATATCACCTTAATGGATGGCAGAAAAGCAATTGTACCTAAAGAACCAGAAGCCGAAATTATAAAATGGGTATTTCAAGCCGCCCAGAATAATCATAGAATATCTGAGATTAGAAAAATAGCTATTGAGAAAGGATTGATATGTTCACGATCATACTTTTTCAGAATTTTACGCAATTCTCTTTATTGTGGACTTATAACGATTAAATTAGATGCTAAAGAAGAGCAAATGATTCAAGGTTTACACGAACCTTTGATCTCTAAGTCATTGTTTTATCAGGTTCAATCTATAATTAATACAAAGAGAAAAATTACGTCTAATAGAGATGATTTAAAAGAAATCTTTTTCCTTAGAGGTTTTTTGATCTGTCCTGTTTGTGGTCGAAAACTTACGGGGAGTTTTTCAAAAGGTAAGCGGAAAAGATATCCCTACTACCATTGCCACGATGGTTGCAGAACCAGGATTGATGCAGTTTTACTTAATAATTGCTATCAAAATAAGCTTCAAAAATTGGTATTGTCAAATAGTTCAATCGGATTATTTAAGAATATTTTAGAAGATCATAATATTAGAACTCGGAGGGCAAATTATTTGTACGCTCAACAGTTATTAGGCAGGAAAATAAAAGAGGAAAAATTAACTCTTTCTCGAGGTAGGAAATTGTTGATAGCAGGAATATTAAAGATTGATGATTATAATGAATTAAAAAAAGAAAGTCAAGACAATACAAAAAATCTGAAAAAAGAAGAACGGGACGTTACTCTTAAATTAAGAGTAATCGATAAAATGAATCAGAATGAAGATAAAACACTCGTTGAGGTTTTTCAAAAGTTTACTGATTTTGATACTTCAGATAAAACGCATATAGTCAATCTTATTCCTCCAGTTGATATTGATTATAAAACTGGAAATCTTTCTTTAAATTTAAATCCAGCATTTTCAAAAATATTATCAGCTAAAACTCACCGAAAAAACAATAAAAAAAATGAACTTCATTGATAGGAATGTTTCAGTACAACAAGCGATGATTATTCTGGCCAAGAATGGTGTTCAGGTAAATGAGAAAGAAGCTAAGGATATATTAGAATTGCTATACTTAGTAGCAAAAAACTACAATAAGTCAAAAGAGAGAAAAAGCTCTAACCTTAAGGAGATTTCGAACATTAAGGGATTGTAGATTGCAAGCCTATTGCGGCACTTTAAGACTGTTTTTTTCAAACAGACTAAGCATTTTACGTTGAAAATGTCGAACACTAAAAGTCAGATTTCAAAAGTTTGATAAAGAGATATTTATGAGTAAAAAAAAGAGACAACTATCAAATAGCTGTCTCATTAAGTGACTCGACGAGCGTATCTTCAAACACTTTTAGGGATGATTTGATCCGTTTGAGCCAAATTAAACAGGAATTACATAACTCCTATAATTTTGGAAAACCTTTTTAAATGGTTCTATTGCAACTTAATTTTATTAAATGTCAATAAGAATAATTTTGTACTGCTATGCGTATTTGGCTTTGATTGTCTTTATACTAAATAAGCTTTGATAAGACAATCATGGTTGATAAAATAATTTTAGAATTTCTTACTAGGATTTATAGTAACTTCGGAACATCATTCTTGTTAGTTTCTTTTTTGTAGAAAATTAAGTTTCCTCATAATAATAGGTTTGGCATTGATAAAAGTCAAAAGATTGCAGGAAATACACTTTGCTCAATTTCTCAAATGACATATCTTAAGTTCTATTATAACGGCAAATGCTAAAAAAGTTCGGTAAGCAATTTCATTATAATCATCATCATCCTTATTTAAGTTTAAGTTTTCAAATGGCGAATTCTCTATGTCATCAGTATGAATTACAAAGTCTATGTTTTCAGAAGATATACCAGTAAGAACCTTTTTTATTCTTTTCAAGTAAGACTCTTTTTGTTGGCTCAAATCACTTTGGGTTTGTATTTTTTTTAAATTATTAATATGCTTCACGAACACAATGAAACCATTTTCTAAAGAATTTTGAAAACCGGGTATGCTAGAATTCAAATACTGCTGTATTCGATCATAATCTTCCTTTAGTTTTGCTATTGGGGGATTAATTGATTTGACTTCAATAATACTTGTAGATATATTTCTATTAGCAATTTCTTTTGAAATTGTTATATCAATTCTCCCTTTTCTTATGGATGATATATTTTTTAAGAAATTTTCGTGACTATAGACGCATATTTCATCAGGAAAATAAGATTCATTTGTTTTGAATATTGAAGACTCAAAACAGTTTCTGTAAAATTCAAATGTTTCTTTTTCAGCTTCTATTTTGTAGGGATAATTATTTTTAGAATTCCATTCAAAAAGCTGTTTACATAAATTGACAGTGATAAAATACTCTGTTATTTTTGTAACATTTCGATCAAATGATAATCTAAATAACTGACTGTCTGAATATGATATGCTTAGTGCTTCAAAAGCAATGTCTTTGAATGCAGTGATTTTCATTATTCATATTTTTAATCTGAATATTTTGACTAGGGGACGAATAGATGGATGTGGATTCACTTAAGAATCATACTTAACATATTATTGATATAAGAAATTTGGAAGTTTTATATAGCAATTTTTTTCAATGTTGAGTTGTATTTTCCAAATTCGATATCTTCAAAATCTCGGGAAGCTTTTTCGTGAACATCTACATCCTTTGTGTGTAATATATGAGACATGTAGTGTAGCTTTCTTCGTACATTTTCAATGAGTTCAGACCATTTCATTACCCAAATTTCTACGTTTTTATTTTCGTTTCTAAAGTAAAAATATGGATTGTCTTCTTTTTGTCTACTCCCATTTAGTCTATATTCTGCATCTGAGTTCACTGCAGAACTGATTAGTAAAATTTTAAAACTTACGTTTTTACTTATTGAATTTAGCTTGTCTATTTCAGTTGCATATTTCATTACCTGTTCAAGTTCTTTCGGACTGATTTTTACCCTTGGAGCCTTTAGCTCAACTACTAAAACTTCTCTTTTCTTGTGATCAATTACTCTTTCATTATACAAAAATAGATCTGTTATTGAAGAAATTGTCTTATCAATTTTTTCATAATTATCATCTTTTATGGACTTTTTGTAAACCATTGCATCATCTCTCAGTTGCAAAAGATTTTTTTCCAAGTTTTTATCTGATAACAGTTTTGTAGTTTCGTTATACTCTTCACCAAAAATCCAAAGCATTTTTTCCAAAAACTTATGCAGCTCCTTTCTTTCTTTAACATTTTTTGAAATCTCACTGTAGACTAATTTTTCTAAAAATTCTAAGTCTTCTATTTTACGGGCAACTTTGTCAGAAAATTCAATAACGTTTTCTAGATCTGTTTTTTGAAGAAGCTCTGAAAATTTAGAAATTGTTTTTGTATTGAGATGTAGAATATTTTTAAGAATATTATCTAATTCACCATTCGAAATTGTTCTGTCAATAAGTGGATAAATAATTTCTCTCAGCTTATTATTATCATTAAGTAGATGGTATTTATCTTCAACCAAATAAGCAAGCTTGTCAAAAACTACAATTTTAGATTGTGAACTGCTTTCTTTTTCTTTGAAGGGATAGTATTCATCGCTTTTTAATTTTTCTGAAAAGTTGTCAAACTCTGCATTAATTGATTTGTAGAATGAAGCAACATGTTCTTTAATAAAAGGTCTGTAATTTTTCCAATTTTCATCCATATCATCTAAATCCACATTTCTGTACAAATCTGTAGGTAGCGTATTCGATTCTATATACACATACCAACCACCCGTTTTAGGGCTTAGCCAAGCAGCATCAAATTCAAAACTATTAGCAATAGTTTGGATACCAGCATTATTAGTTGTTAAAAAAACTTTTATTTTCTCTATTTTTTTTATCTTAATAAAGTTAAACACAATTTTATGTTCATTACCTTTAAGATCAATATAGGGATGAATTTTGGTCACAGGGTTACCCACGATAAACTGCGATGGAACAATTTTCTCTCCATTGATATGAAATGTTATTTCCTTATTAAAGATTTTTAGTGGATATTTTTCAAAGATTGCATCTGCAATATTCTGTTTAAGAAATTTATCAATTATTTTCTTTTTGGGTTCTTTGTCTGTTATAATTGAAGAATAAAATTCAGAAATTGTAACCTTGTAGTATGTATTGTGTTTTTTACCGGATAATATTTCTTCTGTAGAATCAATATCAATCTCGGATACATTCAAATTTTTTCCGAACATATCAAAATGAAGTGGGATCTGCACTTTACTATACTCGTTCCTACTTTGTAAATAGCCTATCGTTTCTATTAAGATATTTTTGCCGAGCTGAAAACTGGCAAATCTTCCAATACCTTTACCTCCTTGTTTATTCGTTGTTCCAATATCCAATAGTTTTTTTTCGAGCTCATTTTTATGTACCCCGATTCCATCATCTTTGATACTAAGACGGTCAATAATTGTAGGATGTATCTCATTTTCATTTGTATAATTAATATCAATCCAAATATTTTCAGCTTTTGCCTGAATAGAATTATTAATCAATTCACAAAAGGCAGTGAAAGTGCTGATGTAATTGGCAAATAGTTCGTTGATAAGACGAGAGTTTGTAGTTAATTTTCTATTCATAATCAAAAGTTATTTATCTCAAAAAAGTTCAGATGAAAAACTGTAGTTCTTAGTAATTTAAATTAATTTAAATTAGTGAGCTAATTTAATAAATAATAAGTTCAATGATTGAGCGCAAAATTATATTTTGCTGCAGAATTTATTAAATTTTGTATCTGGGAAGGTTAATTTCATATTCCAGAGGATAAGGCTGCCTAAAAGTCATACTCAAATCTTCACGCAGACTCTGCTCAACTTCTTTGGCTTTGTCCTCATCCATGGAATATCTAGGATCAGCAATTAGCGGCATTTTAGCCATTTTGATAATAGTAACGGTAGGGAAATGGTAATCCACTTCAACTGTTCCCAATAAATAATAAACACCTCCTTCCTTAAAAGGAAACTGTCGAAGGCTGTCAGGAAAATGAGCGGTGTCAAAATATTGTCCTTCAGCATCAATCCATGTTCCAAAATACATATCATCCTTTTTATCGGGATGATTTCTCATTTTAATGGGGACGTGCTTCCTTGAAATCAGATAAGCCAGCATTTTTATCTGCTTCTTGTGATGCTTCAAAAGATCTCTAACCAAAACATCACCTCTGTATTTTGTTTTTAACAGATCAAAAATAGAGTAGGAGACAGGGAAGCCTAATATTTCAATTTCATCAAAAGCGTCTTCAAAAGGATTTCTTTCGATGACCGGTAGTTCATAATCTTTCTGAGGTTCATCGAACAGTGAGATGATCTTCGTATTATATGGAGTTTTTGATAAAAGAAATCGTGCTTCAATTAATAATTCGTGCTTCTTTTTTCCAGTAAATCTAAAAGCTCCAACAAAAATTAATATCTGTAAAGTCTCAATTCCAATCTTAACCCTTTTGACAAAATCTTCCAAAGATCTGTAATCCCCATTTTCTTTCCTTTCTTCTAGAATAAATAGTTTAACTGATGCTTCCAGTTTTTCAATATGCATTAATCCTAAATAAACATCAGTTCCATAAACTGTTGTATGGAATTCACTGAGGTTAATACACGGATTATGAATCTTTGCTCCAGCCATTTTTGCTTCATGAACATAGACTTCCGTTCTGTAAAAACCGCCACCATTATTGATGGCTGAAACCATAAACTCAATAGGGTAATATGCTTTTAAATACAGACTCTGATAACTTTCTACGGCATAGGAGGCTGAGTGTGCTTTACAAAATGAATATCCTGCAAATGATTCAATCTGTCGGTAGACTTCCTGAGACAATTGGTAAGGATGCCCTTTTCTTTTACAAGATTCGAAAAAATCATCTTTTAATTTTTGCAAAGCAGACAGCGATCTACCTTTACCACTCATTGCTCTTCGGAGGACATCACCATTAGCTGCTGAAACTCCTGCGAAGTGCATGGCAATTTTGATAACATCCTCCTGGTAGACCATGATGCCATAGGTTTCTCCCAGTTCTTTTTCAAATACCTCATGGAAGTATTCAAATTGTCCGGGATGATTGTGTCGAAAGATGTACTCCCTCATCATACCACTTTGTGCGACGCCCGGTCTAATAATAGATGATGCTGCGACCAATACTTTGTAATTATCACATTTAAGTCTTCTTAAAAGTCCGCGCATTGCAGGTGATTCAATGTAGAAGCAGCCTATGGTTTTTCCAATGCTTAAAAATTCATTGCATTTTTCTTCATTCTTCGAAAGAGTAGTATCTTCAATATTGACAGTAATTCCTCTTTTTTCTTCAATCAGATTAACGGCATCTTTAATCGTACCGAGACCTCTCTGAGAGAGAATATCAAACTTTTCCAGTCCTATATCTTCTGCAGTATGCATATCAAATTGAACAATCGGAAATTCTTTGGGAGGAAATTCTAAAGCGGAATAATTGGTAATGGGTTCCTCAGAAATCAGAATCCCACAAGAGTGCATACTTCTTTGATTGGGAAATCCGACCAATAACTGCTCATATTTATAAATCTCTTGAACTATGGAATTCTGATCATGTAATTCTTTAGGTTTTTTGGAAAGCTGATCCAATTCATCTTTAGGAAGTCCAAACACTTTCCCTAGTTCTCTGAATCTTGATTTTCTCTTGAACTCTACATTGGTTCCACAAAATGCGACATGATCTTTTCCGTATTTATTAAAAATATATTTTAAGATGATGTCACGGTTCTTCCAGCTCCAATCGATGTCAAAATCGGGTGGTGACTTTCGATTAAGATTCAGAAAACGTTCAAAATACAAATCCAATTCAAGAGGACATATATCAGAAATTCCCAAGCAATAAGCAATTATACTGTTGGCTCCGCTTCCTCTGCCAACATGCATAAAGCCTATACTGTTGCTGTATTGAATAATATCCCATGTAATAAGAAAATAACCACAGAAATTAAGCTGGTCAATGACAGCTAATTCTTTTTCAACTCTTTCAAGAGCAAGTTTATTATCATCAGAGTATCTTCGAGCTAAACCTTCATAAGCTAATTGATATAAAAGTTTTAAATCATTTTCTTTACTTTCAGTGTAATGCTTTTTATTCTTTGGGGTTCTAAAATCAAAGTCAAAACTGCATTCATTGACAATATATTTAGTATTTTCAATGATTTCGGGATATTGTTCATATTGATCCAAGAGCTTTTTCTTATCAGTAAAAGACTCATTATTTTTACAATAGTCATTTTCATTAAGTTTGGTGAAAAGCGTATTAAGATCAATTGCCGTTAAAACTTTGTGAAGATTATACTCCTCATCATTTTTAAAAGTTACAGGATGCAGGATAACCATTTTATGAATCATAGATTTCAAATTCGGATTGATTAAATAGTTTAACTCATCGTACCTGATACCTATAAATTCATGCTCTAATAATTTCTCAGGAAAACTTTGTATAGAATAAATCACGAAACAATTTTCCAATGGAGGATTTGTTTTTGGAATTTCAATACCCTCACAATTATAATCGGTCAACAGTCGATTAATCTCAGCAATGCCTTTTGGGTTCTTCGCTAAACATATAAAGTATTGCTCATTCGCAACCCTGACATCAACTCCAACAATTGGTTTAATGTTTCTTTTCTGACACAATTTATAAAACTGATAGATTCCTGTTACCGTATTAATATCAGTCAATGCCAAAACTTTCAGCTTATAATCTACAGCCTGCTGAACCAAATCTTCGACAGAAATGGTTCCATAACGTAAGCTGTGATAGGTGTGGCAATTGAGAAACATAAGCAATCTATTAATTTATAAAGCCTGAAGCTCTTCCGACACTTTTAGCTCCAAATCGGTCTTTAATTTTGTCTAAAGTCTGATATAAAGAGATCAGTTCTTCCGTATCTTCGAAAAGGTTCATTTGGTGATTTCCATGAACAAGCCCAGTAAACCTGATGCCAACGAGACGAATTCTCATTCTTCGGGTATATACCTTTTTAAATAATTCCAAAACATATTTTAGCAAAGTATGATCTGCTGAAGTATAGGGAATTTTACATTGTTTGGTCTCTGTATCAAAATTGGCATATCGAATTCTGACAGAAACCGTTGAGGTCAGCCATTTTTCGTTTCTCAGCTGATAACATAGCTGTTCCACCATGCCGGAAAGAATACTTCTTATGTTATCAACATCAATCGTATCTTCTGCAAAAGTTGTTTCCGTAGATATTGATTTTCTTTCTGAATATTGAATGACCGGATTGTTATCAATACCGTTAGCCTTTTTCGAAAGCTCAATTCCATTTTTTCCAATCAATTGCTGCAATACATCAGCAGGCATTTGCGAAAGAGTTTCTATTTTTCTTACACCCAGTCTTGAAAGCAATTCAAAAGTCACATTACCCACCATGGGAATCTTTCGGATGGACAGAGGATTTAAAAACGGTTGAATGAACTGGGGTTTTAATTCCATTTTTCCGGCTGGCTTTGCTTCTCCGGTTCCTATTTTTGATACTGTTTTGTTGGTAGACAATGCAAAACTGATAGGCAAGCCCGTATTTTTCCTCACTGCATCGGCAATCTCAGTTGTCCATTGATAGCATCCGAAAAATTTGTCCATTCCTGAAAGATCCAGATAAAATTCATCCACACTGGCTTTTTCCATCACAGGAACTTTCTCCTTAATGATTTCAGTCACCGTATGCGACATATTGGAATAATATTCCATGTCACCTTTGATGACCATTGCTTCAGGACATAAGCGCAAAGCCATTCTTATAGGCATTGCAGAACGAACACCGAATTTTCTGGCTTCATAGGAACAAGATGCAACAACACCACGGTCTCCACCTCCTATGATCACAGGCTTTTTCTCCAACACAGAGTCTCTCAACCGTTCACAGGAAACAAAGAATGTATCCAAATCCATATGTGCAATCGCTCGTTCCATTTTACAAAATTAGTTACGTTTTTAAACAATTTTTGTATTTTTACTGTCATAAATTATGACAATGTCAATTTTTGCAGATAACATCGTGTTTTTGAGAGGTAGAAAAAAGCTGTCCCAACATAAGTTGGCGGAAGAACTTATTCTGACCCGATCCAGATATGTTTCTTATGAATATGGAGCTGCTGAGCCTCCTATTGAAGTACTAATTAGAATATCAAAGTATTTCAATATCAGTATTGATCTTTTGGTCACTGTAGATATCAGGAAATTTCCATTGGAAGAGATGGTTAACCTTCCAGGAAATAAAATTTTGTTGCCCGTTGTTGTAGATTCCGACGGAAGTAATTTCATAGAAATTGTTCCGCAGAAAGCTTCTATGGGTTATTTAAAAGGGTTTAGTGATCCTGAATTCATTGAAAGCCTTCAAAAAATGCAGCTTCCTTTTCTAAAGAACGGAAAGTACAGGGCTTTCTTGGCAGATGGTGATTCAATGCCTCCGTTTGCGGATCAGTCGATTATTATTGGTGAATATGTTGAAAAATTAGAAGACTTAAAACCCAATAAGGAATATATTTTTGTTACTCGTGATGGAATTACCTACAAAACGTTTGTGAAAAGAAATAAAAACTTTATTACAGTGTCTGCAGACAATTCATTTTATGAACCATATGATATTGCTTTGGAAGATATAGTTGAAGTATGGCGTTATGTAAGAGGGATTTTACCACAGGATTATAAACCACATTCTCTACCTGATGAAAAAAACTTAAAAAATTTGGTGGCGGAAGCAAAGAGAAGTATCAGCAATCTGGAAAACAGCCTTCTGAAACTAAATCAATAGAAGAAATTAAGCTTTCCGAAGGGAAGTAAAAACACAAATGATGAAAAAAATCCCATAATTATGGGATAGGACTAAGATAAATATTTAAAAAAAAATCGCAATGACCCAGCTGAATTTATTTGATCCAGAAGAATTCTATGAATTTCCAAAAGACCTTTTGGAATACAAAGAGAATTTTTTAAGCAGGGAAGAAGCAGATCTTCTAAAAGATAAGCTTCTTAATACTGTATCTTGGGAGCAACGTACACAGAAAATGTATGATAAGATGTTATTGACACCACGCTTAACGGCTTGGTATGGTGATGCAAAGTCTTATGATTCAGCAGACAATAATGTCACTCAAAGTAATGAGTGGACTCCCGAGCTATACGCTTTAAAAGAAAGAATTGAAAAAGAGTTTGGTTATCGATTTAACGGTGTCTTGTTAAATCTTTATCGTGATAACAATGATTCTGTTGCTTGGCACAGAGATAAAGAAAGCCGATACGGAAAAAGACCCGTGATTGCGTCCATAAGCTTAGGGCAAACCCGAAACTTTGATTTTAGAAAAAGAGATCATCATCAAAGCAAATATAGTTTGCCACTTCCTCACGGATCACTGCTTATTATGAAAGGGGATCTTCAGGAAAACTGGGAACATCGAATTGCTAAGTCAACTTTACCAATGAAAGAACGAATTAATTTAACCTTTCGTTTCATAAATAATTTATAGTCTATATTTAATTCTTTATATATTATAGTTAGCCCTGAGTCACTTTAACATGTTGTAAGGGTATTGGATGTTTAATAGCTTCTAAAAGTAGTTTAATGCTATGAGTTAGTTCAAAATCGTCCCCTATTGAAAATATGAGACGTAACAAATATAAGAATTCGATGTTTTGTTGGTTAATAAAAGTTCTGTCAACTACTAACGAGTCAACAATTTTTAATATTTCAAAATGAAAATTATTCAAATCTGCATGTACCCTAAATCCTATTCCGTTAATTGTATTCCAGCCCTTCTTATAATCATAATTTTTCTCATCACTTAATGTAAACTCTTCCAAAGTATTTCTGAATTGACCATTTATAGTCTTTATAAAAAGTTCAGCAACGTCTAATGCCTCTTGAACTTCGACATTTGTAGGTCGTTGATAGAAATGCTCTAATTTATTACGAATATTTCTTGTTTAAGAAATGAGAAGAGTTGGTGCCAGATTTAAAGAATGAATGATTTTTAGATTGTATTGTATATCAGAATCTTTGTTAATTTTATTGATAAAATCTTTTATGTATTTATTCTCTTGACCAGTATTTAACGAAAGAGTTGTTAAAACTTCCTCAACCTGACAATCAATTGCTCTTTTTGAATTCGTAAGAGAATTTATTATTCCCCGTGTATCGTTTTCAAGAAAATCCTGTTTTGCAAATCTTAAAAAATCTTTTGGTGTTATTTCATAATTAGTATACATTAATTCGCTACCAGATAGCTCAGAAAAAAAAGTTTGTGTAAAATCTAATTTTACATCTTTTATAAATTGTAGAAGTGTACTCACTATCTTTATTTTGCAATTTCTTTAATAATTTATTTTCTGTAAATAAATTATTAAAGAAATAAGTTTTATAGTTTTTGTAATTTCTGTTCCGCACAATTGCTTAAAATCTTATCAATTTCTGCATCAATTTCAGCCGAGATATTTCTTGTTCTAAAGAATCTGATTCTACCACTTCCAGATTGTCCATATGAAATTATATATGAATCGCTTATAAGGTCAATGTTTTGTTCGGAAAGAAAGTTTTTATGCTTTTCGCTAAGTTCTTTTATTTTATTCTCAACACATATTGTAAATTTTTCGGCATCACTTCCAAAAAGATCTTCTGTCAGTCCCATTATATTTTATTTATATGTAAATGTCGATATTTTTTAACAAAATATTTACTTCTTAATCAAAAATTTCATCGTTACTACGAAAAAGTAGTGATTTTATCTGATATTCATTATTCAACTTTACCTCACAAAAGTTGATCAACTGTTCGAAACATTTTAACATCAAAAAATCACCGTTATGAATATCGAAAGAACAGAATTTTTAGCATGGATGGAACGAATCATGGAACGATTCGACATCCTTAAAGAACAAATTATATCCAATCAGTCTAAATTTATTGAAATCGATGGGGAAGTGTTGCTTGACAACCAAGATGTACTGCAACTCCTAAAAATAAGCTCAAGATCCCTGCAGCGTTATCGTACCAATAAAAAACTACCGTACTACACCATTAGTGGTAAGCTTTATTACAAGTTATCAGATGTTCACCAGCTGATCAGGGAATGCTTAAGTTCCTGATTAAAGAAAGACAACGAAAGCCAATGATGTAGCCATCCACTTAGTTTCATAAGATTCTAATTGTTCGAATCTAGTTTTACTGAATTAAATCTATTTATAATGGAAGAGATATCAGATAATTCACATAATGAAATTAAACCGGCATCAGATACACTTTTAGTCCTTAACATCCATAACAATAAAATCGAGATGGTTCAAGGCGTTGATGAGGAAGGAAATCTTCAAAAGTTCCCGCCTGAAGAAAAAAAAGAAAATAACCCGTTAATTAAAGTTGATAAACATGGAGATATTTTCTCGAATTTCTTTTCCAATTTCTACAGGCAACTTAAAAATCCCACTCGTTTCAACTTTTTCAAAGTTTCAGAATATGATGCATTGAAAACAGCTAAAGATTTACAGCAATTTGTCGATCAGGCCAGTCCCGAAGAAAAGGAAAAGCTGAAAGACTATGCTGTATCACCAAAAAATACAAACCCATTAAAAAATAAGAATACAATGGAAAACAACACAGACAATCAGGAATACCGTTTCCAGCCTGAGCAAATCGACTGGAAAACGATGGCAAAATTCGGGCTTAATCAGGAAAAGCTTGAAAAAATGAATGCAATGGATTCATTGCTCAGAGGTTATAAGACCAATACTTTAATTCCTATTACCATTAATCTGGGAACAGCGGTCAGTAAGATGGATGTAAGGTTATCACTTCAAACCAATGACAGTGGTGAAGTTGCCGTCAATATTCATGGTATAAGAAGGGAGCCTAATCTCAATCAAAAATTCTTAGGTCACGAGTTCAGTGATGAAGACAAGAAGAATCTCAAAGAAAGCGGCAATATGGGAAGAGTGGTGGATCTGGTCAATCCTAAAACCGATGAAATTATTCCCTCGGTCATCAGCCGAGACCGATTAACAAACGAGCTTGTCGCTTACAGGGCAGAGTACATGAAGATTCCTGATGAGATCAAAGGCGTTAAGCTGGACGAACATCAAAAACAAACTCTACTGGAAGGAAAGCCTCTTTATCTGGAAGGAATGATTTCCAAGAAAGGTGATCCGTTTGACGCCACTGTGCAGTTCAATGCAGATAAGCGTTATGTGGAATTTATTTTTGATCATAATCAGAACCAACAGAAATCACAACAGCAGTCGTCTCAACAGCAACAACAACAACAAAATAATGGAGAAGCTCCAAGAATTTTCAGAGGCAAAGAATTGGATGATGCACAGTATAACAAATTCAAGGCAGGAGAGACCGTTTACGTGGACGGGCTGACCGACAGCAAGGGAAAATCTTACCAGGGGTATATCACTTTCAATAAAGAAACATCCAAAACTGACTTTTCGTTTACTAATCCTAATAAGCTGAAAGAAAAAGCGCAGGCAGGAGAAGAACATAAAACCCAGAAAGCAGTCAATACCGATGGCAAGACGAATGAAGCGACAAAAAATGTGAAAGAAGCATTAGAGCCCAAACAGCAACAGCCCACCAGCAAACAGCAAGAGGTTCAACAGAAAAAGCCAACCCGATCACAAGGCCGTAAAATGTAGTCTAACTAAAAATCCAATCTTATGAAAGTAATTATTGCAGAAAAACCGAGTGTTGCCAGAGAGATTGCCCAGCTACTCAATGCCAATGAAAGGAAAGAAGGTTATTTAGAAGGTAACGGCTATTGTGTAACATGGGCATTAGGTCACTTGGTATCTTTAGGAATGCCGGAAGATTATGGAATAAGAGGTTTTGACAAAGCCTCTTTACCGATCTTTCCCAATCCTTTTCAACTCACGCCCAGAAAAATAAGACAGGCAAAACAATCCAATCCTGATCCTTCCGCACTTAAGCAGTTGAAAGTCATTAAAACATTAGTCAGTCGATGTGACAGTATTATTGTTGCAACCGATGCCGGAAGGGAAGGAGAGCTTATCTTCCGATATATTTACGAATATCTTGACTGCAACAAACCTTTTGAACGACTGTGGATCAGTTCCCTGACCGAAAAGGCAATACAGGATGGATTTAAAAATCTTCAGCCCGGAGCAAATTTTGACGGCTTATCTCAGGCAGCAAAAGCCAGAAGTGAAGCTGACTGGCTGGTGGGAATCAATTCTACCCAGGCATTGAGTATTGCTGCTCATCAGGATATTTATTCTTTAGGAAGAGTTCAGACTCCTACACTGGCTTTAATCTGTAAAAGATTTGAAGACCATAACCAATTTACACAGAGAAAATATTGGCAGATCCAATTACAGCATCGTAAAGATTATATCAATTTTACAAGTGTATCAAATCTGCAATGGGAAGAAAAGAAACAGGCAGAGCAGGTTCTTAAAGCCATAGAAAGAGAAGGGAAGGTTATTGTTGAAGATGTTGCTGTTAATCCCATAAAAGAACAGTCTCCCTTGCTTTTTGATTTGACAGAACTTCAAAAGGAAGCCAATAGAAAATTGGGACTATCGGCGGATGAGGTACTAAAAACTGCTCAAAGCCTGTATGAGAAAAAGTTTATTACCTACCCAAGAACAGGAAGCAAATACATTCCGGAAGATCTTTGGCCGGAAATTCCCGAACTTGTCAGAATACTGAATATGACCGAACAATTCAAACCGGCTATTTCAACTTTAAAATTTGGGAACTTCAACAAACGAATTGTCAATAATCTTAAAGTCACCGATCATCATGGACTGCTGCCGACCACAAAGCTTCCATCAGCTTTAAAAGCCAGTGAAAAAGCCATTTATGATATGATTGTTTATCGATTATTAGAATCTTTATCAGAACATTGCTTAAAAGAAGTCCGTCAAATAACAATCAAAATCCATCACTATGAATTCAGCATCAAAGGTTCAAGGATCATCCATAAGGGCTGGCGTTCCATCACAGGCATTTTGTCTGACAATAATGACTCAGATAAAAGTATTAATGATCATCAAAACACCCAAGAAACCCTGAAGGAACTTCCAGAATTCACCATTGGCGACGAGCTCAAAATCTCTCAAGCCGAACTACAGGAAAAAACAACCCAGCCACCAAAACTTTATACCGAAGCTGATCTCTTATCTGCAATGGAAAATGCAGGCAGACAGATTGAGGATAAAGACCAAAAAAAAATCCTTCAGAACATTGGTATCGGAACACCTGCGACAAGAGCTTCTATCATAGAGACCTTAATCAGCCGAAATTACATTATCAGAAAAAGCAAAACATTAGTTCCGACTACAAAAGGATTGCAAGTATATGAACTCACCAAAGACAAAAAAATAGCCAATGTAGAAATGACCGCAGAATGGGAAATGGCTTTACATCAAATCGAGAAGGGAGAACTCAACAAAGATCAGTTCATGAATAATATTCAACAATACACCAAAGAAATCACCCACGAACTCTTGTCACTCCACATACCCCAAGAAAATATTCCCCAAGTGAAATGTCCTAAATGCAATCAACACAACCTAATCATAAAGGAAAAAGTTGTCAAATGCCCTTATGAGCAGTGCAACTGGATTTTATTCAGAATTATATGTGGAGTTCAGCTCAATATTAATGATCTTACCCAATTATTGACTCAAAATATTACCTCACTCATCAAGAATATGAAGAGTAAAAACGGTAAAAAGTTCGATGCTTACCTAACTTTAGATGATACCTTAAAATTAAGTTTCAAGTTTTCTTAGATAATCAGCGATGAAAATCATTCATCTTTATAAAACTCTACCATAATATAGCAGTTTAATATTGATTCAAACAATTTTTTAACTGTGTATGTTGGAAGAGTTTTTTTCATATTATGATATTGCCCTCTCAAATCAATTTTAAGCTAATTCCTTACATAAACTTTTATATTCCTGAAATGAATTTGCAAACTGTTGGGCAAATTCAAAATTGCTTATTTGATATTCTTCATTGACACCATTACGGGATGAAAAACTCAGCCTTCCATACTGAACAACCGGAATTTGGTAATTGCTCTTAAATCTCTTGTCAGGAGTACCGTTTTTATTGACTTTTGCCCATGTTTTTCTAATAACTTTTGAATCACGAGGAACAGTGCTATTTTCAGTAAAACTTACAGAAGTAAATGTTACATTAAGCTCATCAAGACCAATAATTGCAAAGTTCTGATCATTTTTATACATTAGTATAAATGTTGGGTAAAAATATAAATCTGCTCCATTGACATTTTGAAAATAGATGGCTTCATAATTTGATGTAATAATGGGAAGTGACTTAAAACCAATTCTAGCATCTCGCCTGTTGACTAATGTACTGGCACTAGATCGGGCAGCCACACGATCCTGAAAGTGCGCTCCGGTAATATCCCATACTTTATGGGCTGTGGTCAGGTTTTTAAAAGAATGTTGTAATTGTTCATACTTTCTTTTTGAGGGATCATCAAACTGTATATTGACATTAACAGCGGAGTTATCAATTACAATCTGAGTTTCTTTCAGCGCTTCTTTTTGTGCATTAATATCTGTATTTAGCTGTTGAACAATATTTTTGTTTACCAACCCATAAATAAAGAGATAACTTGCAACTTTCTTGGTCTTCGTAAACGTTAACGCTTTTTTTATCTTCTTCAGATCCTTCTTCAGCTCCGCTTTTTGCTTTTGAGCCATGAGTATAGATTCTTTTATACCTGCCATATTTTGAGAGGTGATCTTATGAATATCAGCACTAAAAATGTTATCTGATAACTCAGTGTAAAAAGGTTGTGGCTCAGGATAGGACCGCGAGGGAGTCCTTGGTGATGAAGAACCTGAAAGATTGTATGAATTTGAAAAACCTGAAAAACTGGTATTAAGCCTTGTACCAGATGAACTTAAATTTACACTCAAACCTCTAACTCCGATACTGGTTGAAATTCCTCTTTTACTAAAATTCAAATGTACACCGGGAATTACTTTAATTCTTTTCTGTATGACCAAGCCATGATATAGATTTTTAGATATTTTCAATCACAAATCTAAACTTCTTCAAATAGAAACCTTTACGGAAAACCGTAATCGCAGAGATTATTTTCTAATCTCATTCAGTTTTTTAATCAACTTCTCCCTTTCTTCACTACCTGTCGTAGAAAATCTTAACAAACGAATATTATATTTGTTCAAAATCTCATTTTTCATCACATCTCTTTTAGTTTGCCTACTTTCTATTTATGATATTCATAATCGTACACTCACCAATACAAAATTTATTATTTCAATCTATTTGATAATATAATATTCAATTGATCTACATTTAAATCTTTTCTTACAAGATTTATAATATTTCTTAGACTTTTGTCAAGTTTTTCATGCGATTCGATTGTTAGTGCTTCATTTTTGTCAAATGCAGAGTCTATGAATTGCATTGAATCCTGACCAAAATTTATAAGCTCTTTGTAGATATCGCTCGGAATTGTTGGTAGTGCTCTAAATATTGATTTATAGAAATCAGTAACTAAACTGTCATAATATTCTGATTCCCTATTAAAAAATTTTTCCCATTTTATGGTTGAACCCTCATGATCTAGCAATTCATCCATTATGTCAAAAAATGATTCGAATATAAAATTAACATGAAAAATCAATTCTTTGTATGCAAGAATCTTTTCTTGAAAAAGAAAATCTTGATTTGACTTATTACGATCCCTGCGATAACTAAGAGCTGCCACCACAAGTGCACAGATTGAAATTGAAGTAGTTAATATTGTAGTTATATCTGACGGTGTCATGGCGCAAAAGCTATTATATTGTGAATTTTAAAATCAGTGAAAAAATAAAGAAAATCTTGGGAATGATAAATTTAAAAAAAAATTAGAGTAAATGGTTCGTAATTCAATAAAAGCTGTTACAAATTTTAATACGACGTGATTTGTCGTATTAAAGTTTTAGCTTCGCAAATACGAATTGAGATAAAAAGTTTCTTGTATGAAAATCACAGTTTAGTTATATTTGAAAATATATTATGAACACGACATTAGACCATAAAAAAATAATAGTAAAATCTACCATTAAAAAAGAGATTTTAGCTGTGTTGAATAATAAAGATAAAGATCCATTAAAGACTTTGCTAAGTGGCAGAATTATGGCTAAAGCATGGGCAAAACAGTTTGGTGATGATGTTAGATTGCAGACTGTACAATATTTCATGCAACGTGTTATTAATTCTTATTGGAATTCAAATCAAAATTTTTATTTACAATCTTTTCCGATACAACTCAGTCTAGTTGAGTTTCCATCTATAGAACTTGATGATAGCATCGAAGCAGTTGCAAATGTTATTGGCAAAGCCGCTGCAGAATTAGATGTTATTAAAGCATCATTTGAGTTAGGTAATTTATATACCAGTATTCTTCCAGAAAAGATGCGATCAGATAATGGTGTATTTTATACTCCTCCAGCACTCACAGACAGATTGTTAAATGCAGTTGAAAATGCTGGTGTTAATTGGTCATCATCTTCTGTGGCAGATCCTGCTTGCGGAGGTGGGGCTTTTTTAGCTCCATTAGCGCTTCGAATAATCTCTGCTACTCAACATTTAACGCCAGAAGATCAGCTACGACATTTAGAGCAGAACTTAAGAGGTTATGAAATTGATCCGTTTTCAGCCTGGCTGACAGAAGTTTTTTTACAAATTGCTTTAAAAGATGTAATGATATTGGCTGGTCGTCGTATTAATTCCATGGTTACGATTTGTGATACAATTTCATATTTTTCAAATAAAGCTAACCAAACAAAATTTGATGTTATCATTGGAAATCCACCTTATGGAAAATTGACATTAAGTAATGAAGTAAGAAAAGAGTATGAAGAAAGTCTTTTTGGTCATGCAAATCTTTATGGGGTATTTACTCATTTGGCCATCAATATGGTTAAGCCTGGTGGAGTTATTGGATATCTTACACCTACTAGCTTTCTTTCGGGTGAATATTTTAAGAAACTGAGAATGTTCATTAGAAAAGAAACGAATCCTTTAATCATTGATTTTGTTGCTGGTAGAAAAGGAGTATTTGAAGATGTACTTCAAGAAACCCTATTGGCAGTTTATAAAAAGAAAAGTGAATTATCAAGAAAAGACAAAGCTATAGAAATTAATGAGATTACTACCTTACCTAATGGTAAATTAAAAATTTCTGCTGCCGGTAGATATGAATTATCTCTCGATACTTGTTCTCCGTGGATACTACCAAGGGATATCAAGCATGCTAAAATTGTAGCAGCTATGTCAAACATGACAGATAGTCTTCGAACTTATGGTTATAAAGTAAGTACTGGACAATTGGTTTGGAATAGACTAAAGAAACAATTGTCAGATAAGAAAAGTAAAAATTCTTTTCCTATTATTTGGTCCGAAGCTGTTTCTAAAGATGGTAACTTTGAACTAAAATCAGAGAAAAAAAATCATAAAAAATGGTTTCAATTCAAAGAGGGTGATGATTTTTTACTGACCACAAAAGCTTGTGTCTTATTACAGCGGACTACTTCAAAGGAACAAGAAAAGCGTTTAATTACAACAGTGCTTCCAGATATAGTATTTGAAGAGCATAAATGTGCAATTATTGAAAATCACTTGAATATGATTATTCCAATAAATCCAGAGCCTATTGTGAATCTTAAAACGTTATCGATATTCTTGAATAGTAAAGTGGTAAATGATGCCTTTAGGACAATCAGCGGAAGTGTAGCAGTATCAGCATACGAATTAGAATCACTACCATTACCTGCACCATCAAGTTTGAAAGCCTTAAATACACTAATAAATAACAATGCAGACCCTGATATTATTGAAAGGGAATGTACGAAAATATATATAAAAACTAAATGAGCCAATTACCTCCTTACGTTACGAGAGAATTAATTCATGAACGTCTTCCTCTAATATTTCCTGAAGGTACTTCAAACAGATCTTATCTTATTAGAGAAATGGCTGCAAGTACAATTTTTACAATGTTATATATTGGAGCGATTGATGGAAGAGATGTTTATATAGGGCCTGTTCACGTTTACAGAATGACTACGGAACAATCGGTATTATCGGATGATGTAAGCCGTGAAGAGTATGGAAAAAATGCACAATCAAAAGGTTTTCAACCTGAAGGAAAAAGATGGTACGCAGATAATACCAGAGAACCCATCAGAGATGAAACGTTGAGAGAAGGATTAATTCCAGTAGGTGCAGTGATAACTAGAACAGGGCTTCCCACAACATCTAGTCGACCTCGCTATGCACTTCAGAGTGATTTTGCAAAGCTATTCGATCCATCAATCAACGAAGAGGAGTTATCAGCGGCTGTAGAGTCTTGGCAAACTAATAATTTATCGGCTAGTGCAAGAACAAGATTATCACTTGCAAGTCGAACAGGAAACGTGTCTGACGGAAGAGTTTTAGTTACTTTTCCAAATGGTGAAGCAAGAAATTTAAGTGCAGGCCCAAGTTCTATCATATCAAAAGCCGTTGTAGAAGTATTTGCCAATAAATTTCTAAAAGAACCTGCGGTATTATGGCTAAGTACGAGTGATGCTAAAGTTACATTTGTTGATGATTCTATCGCTAAAACTATTGGATTAGAAATAGAAGCAGATAAAAATTTGCCAGACTTGATCTTAGCAGATTTAGGTACACCGAATCCACTTTTAATATTTGTTGAAGTCGTAGCATCAGATGGGCCTATATCTGAAAGAAGGAAAGAAGCTTTGTATGAACTTAGCGATAAAGCAGGCTTCCAACGTAATCATATTGCATTTGTTACGGCTTACAAAGATAGGCAAGTACAGCCATTTCGTAAAACCGTTCCCGAATTAGCTTGGGGAAGCTTTGCTTGGTTTATGTCAGAACCAAATAATCTTATCTTTTTAAGTGATAGTGATAAAAAATTGAGTGATTTTTAGTTTGAGAATTGGTCAAATTAAAATTTGTTTATTGGTGATATTATATATTTATTGAATTTACGGAAAACCGTAATTATTAATAGTGTATTTTTAATATATTTGGCAATATGTTATCAATCATAACATTAGAAAAATTATTAACCATAATATATTTAAATGGCGGACAATAGCGCAGCGCAGCAAGAAGGAGCTTTTCCACAACGTGACCTTCAAATTCATAATATAGGTTCATATACCTTGGACTTAGATGCTAATAAACATATTAGTTTAGAAGCTGCTGATAATGAGGAAGATTACTTAAATTTTATTCATGGTATTGTTCACGAAATTTCAACTCAAGGAGGTAGGCAGTTTATATGTAATAGCATGCATACTGAGGTTGTTAATATTGTCAGCCAAATTGTTAAGGGTAATATAGATTTTAGTGAAGTAGAAGCAATTGCCGACAGATTACTAAGAATTGAAGTGGAAGCTCAGGAAAAAATTTCAAAAATGGGTAAACAATTGCACGAAGGTTTGCTTATCATCTCGCATATTACTGATAGAAATGTTGAAAAAATAATAATTTGTAAAGCTGAAACTCTTTCCTATATAGAAAGAAAGACGTTTACCCAACAAGATGGATTTCCATTAAAGAAAAAAATTTTTAAATCTGTTCAAATTATTTTTGACAATGACAAAAATATAGAAGAGATTTATGTTAATGATATTAATGCCTCAATATCAAAATATTGGTGGGATACTTTCTTGGAACTTGCAAAAAAATACGAAGATGAGGAAAATACGAAAAAAGCATTTTCTATCATAGAATCTAAAATACTCAATATTATTAGAAAGGAATCAAATACTGACTTTTGGAACTTAAGAAATACTACTATTCATTATTTCCGTTCTAATGAAGATTTTGAAATAGAGGATTATATTGAAAAATGTCTAGATGGATATGTTCCAGAGAAAGAAGATTTAGATATCGAAAAATTTACGGTGAAGGCCAGAGAGCTTCCTACAAAGTTTGCCTTTGATCCTCAGTTTAGCTTGGTTAAAAAGGCAATCACTGCGAAAATTAAAAAAATTATTAGTTTACATGAGAGTATTGATTTGGTTCTTAAGGGGGAAGTAAACCCTGGTACAATAGAAAGTGCTCGTAACGAGCGAAATGAGAAAGGTATATTTATCAAGACCTCAACGGGCTTCGATGAATTTGGTGGTTAATCTTTAAAAGTATGAGGTATCATAATTTTTTTAATAGTATTGGAACTCCTGACAAAATTGAAATTTTTGAAGAAGATTTCAATGAATTTACAATAGAATATTCATATCAGACAATCCTATTACCTACAGAGGAAACTATCAAAAATATTCTTGCGGAAGTCAAAAATTCTGATATTTGTTCTGTGTATTTATCTATTGATCAGGGTGAACCTGTTATAATCAAAGATGATAATAATTTTTCATCAAGTTTCAATGATCTAAATAATTTATTGTCAAGTCATGAAGAGGGAGAAAAAATCAACGTTAAAATCAATATTTATAAGACTTCAACCAATAACCAATTCCACTTTTATTCAAAAGACTGTTTTTTCAGTTATATAAAATCATTTGATAGTTTAAGTTTAGCAAACTTTTTCTCTAGCAGTGTTTTTAATCATACTACAAAGATTTATATATTAATAGAAGATTTTGTTGGTATATTAAATAGTAGTAGATTTTTTATTGCCGTACAATATCAAGCAGAAGAAGAGGATTATGATTATCGTGAAAAGAGAAATAGTAATATTATTTCTAATAATCATTCATCATTTTTTGGTAAACTAAAAGTTCTTCCAGAAGATTTTATTTTCGAAGGCAACGGTGAAATGGATTTGTCTACATTGAAGCGATTTCAAAGGTTGGGCAAAATTCTTTTGATATCATCAATTTTTGATATTACTGATCTAACAAAAGAAAATTTTTATTATAAATTAAATGGCTATAAGTCAATAAGTGAATCAATAGAAGTCAATAATATTAATACTGAAAATTTAGATGATTTTTACAATATATATTTATGGATATACAATAGCGGGAATATTTTAGATAAGATTGGATTAGCTAGAAATCTAATCTCTTTGCATCTAAAAAAAGGCTCTAGTTTAGAGCTTGAAGGAGATGTATTTGAATCGTTAAAATCTAGTTATAAGATTTATGAAAAACAAAATGTAAAACAATATATCGAAGTCAGAAACAAAATGTCTGACCAAATCCTAGATTACGGTAAGCGCGTAGCCAGTTTTACAGATAATTTTGCGAACGGATTTCAAAAGTCTGCGCTTTCGTTGGTTACATTTTTTTCTTCTTTAATAGTTACCCGAATTCTTGCTACACCAAAAAATAATTCTGATTTTATCATGTATAGTACTTTGATAACATTAGTGTTTATAGGAATTACATTAGTTTATATGGTGATCTCAAGATTTGAATTGACAGAGCAAGAAGGTCGATTTAAAAAAAGTTATGAA
Source organism: Chryseobacterium sp. RLHN22 (assembly GCF_051011795.1). NCBI lineage: Bacteria > Pseudomonadati > Bacteroidota > Flavobacteriia > Flavobacteriales > Weeksellaceae > Chryseobacterium > Chryseobacterium sp. RLHN22. The sequence goes on along the minus strand of NZ_JBPCHW010000005.1, from coordinate 113,966 downwards.
GATTTTAAAAAGAGGTATACCGATTTATTAACACAGGAAGATATTGCTCGTATTCTTAATAATGATGAAGAACATAATTCCGATTTATTATATATCAAAAAAAAGAAAAAATGGTATACAACTCTTTGGGTTGTAGTGCTAGTTCTAATATTAATTTCCACAATTGTATATTACATTTATGGAAATTCTAATACTACTTTACGAGAAAGCCTCATTCCTACGCCGAAATTTATATAATATCCAGATCGCCGCAGGAAAATTATTGTTGTAATACTTCTTGCGAACGTCATTATACTTTTTCATTGCCTCGATATCTGGTCGTCTACAAGTTTTCTTTTACCACGTTATCAAATGTAGTTTCATGATTTACCAGGACTACAGGTGTAGAGTTATTTGTTACAACACCAGAAATGTAAATGTCATTATCTACTTTGACTATTTGAGAACATCCCGCGTTGTTGTCCTTTGTTTTATCATTCCAATGCCATTTTTCTTTGCGAACCTTTCCCCTGTAAAAAAGTATTGCTGAAAGCTAAAAAAAGTCAGTAAAAGGAAATATTTCATAAAACTTTTTTTAAGTAATTTTATATTCTGCGCTACACGAATTTTTCATGGCAATAGTTTATAGTCGGATGATCATGGTCCGCCGTTTCGTTTTCTTCATTAATATACCTTCTTATATCTCCAAAGAAATAACAATCCAATATAGGCCAATCACGTTCCTACACGTACCAACATTTTACTAACTCTCTTTACTGAAAAACAGTCGGTGTAATTCTTCTTCTATGTCTAATTTCTTAAGACTGTTATATCGATCTTCATTTTCAGGACTGTCATTGATGTCTTTGCCGAGATATGCAGCCATGAATTCAGCAAAAAACCTGTGAAATGTTCTAACATAATTCTGTGCTAGATCTGCAATATAGGGATCACCAAAATTTACCAGACCATGTATAGCCAGATAAAGCCTGTAGAGCAGGTTGAAGTTCTTTTCTCCAAATCCATAATCGCAGAGCAATTTCATCTCATCAGGAATTACACGAAAGCATTTTTGCAGCGATACCACAATAGGTTCAATAATACCTTCTCTTGTACTTATGATTTGCCCGATACGTTCCCACTCATAACTTTCAAATGGTCTCATATTACGCAGTGACCTACTGTCAGCCCTGCGGACAAAATTGGGATTAGAAGCAATCTTGTACAATAAGATCAGATGGAAATTGTACTTTGTAATATTTTCGTCAATATCAGAATAATGAGACCCTAGAGGAAACGCGGAAAGTTGCGATAGTACCGCATATGGGAAGAAGTCAACAATAAATGATCCTGCTTCTTCATTTTCATCAACTTCAATATCAACTTTTATATGTCCCACGTCTTCCGTAAATAGAAGTGCCTTCATCTCTCCTGAAATGATTTCTTTTTTTGGAGGGATATTTAGCATTTTGTTAACAAGATCAGAAAATAACTGTGGTTCATCGCTAGATAGTTTAAGTAGTACCTCAGCCCCAACTATATCACAAAGTGGTAATGAAATGGCGAGTTGTGTAAAATAGTTTAAAGTCTCATCTGTACCAATTTCTTTTGACTTTTCTGCCACCATGTCAGAGATGATGGGAATACAGTAAAAAGCCAAAAGTTCAGGAAGTTTAGGATAGAGTATGCTCAGACCATTGTCGTAAAAATGGCGAGTCAGTGTTATGGATGATTTTAATAAAGTATCGTAATAATTCGGATATTTTTGTCTGAAGATTTCTACAGTTATTGATCCGCTTCCTGACGCTGCGATATTAAGATATGAATTTTGATGTCGCAGATCAAGCTCATCGATGAAGCACTGTGCCATCATCTCCATGAGTCGGTGAATTTCTCTAGAATAACTCCGGTTAGAGCATACGATTCTCAATAGTTCAACATTAGGAACAGCACTTATTTTTTCATATTTTTCTTCAGTCAGATTCTCGTCTTTATAAAACGAGACCATTTGCCTCAGTGTCCTAGGTTCACGATATTCAGGTGAATAATGTCCTCCATTCTCAATAAGTAGATGAAATTCATTATACATCAACTCGTTGGCAGAAATGTATTCATTATCATCAAGTTCATCCAGCTTGATTACTTTGCTTTTGTCACCAATGATTGTTTTATAATTTTTATAAGGTACATAGGCTATCTGCTCATAATTGAACTCATCAATAGTATACAAGATTCTGTGATGTCCATCATCAAAAATATCAATCAGCTCAACAATTTCTGTCATAATGCCCGACGGAATATTATCATTGAAGTTATCTAATAGAAGATAGAATCTCTTGTTGCCTTCAATTTCCAAAGAAGATCGCATCCATTCTAAAATTTGTGTTTCAGTGACCGTAACTCTTGTATTTTTTGAAAATGTATTGGCGAGTTGTCTATATATCGAATAATTCTGATCGTTACAGTCCAGATAGTAAACGAAATTTTCTTTTGAGCTGATTTTCTTAAAGAACTGGTAAAGTAATGTTGTCTTTCCGCTAAAGGCTTGACCCTGTATTCCTATAAGGTTATTGCCTTGCTCAAAAGATTCCATGATATCCAAAAGAACACTACGTTCGATATTAAAATCCAGACAAATTGGTTTTATAAGATCTTCAATACATCCGATCTGTCTTTTGAATTTCTCTTCACTAATCTGATTGATAACGTGAGAGAAGAAGATGGGGTCGTTATTTAGAAGCAGATTGACCGCATCCTTAAAATCATTGGCAGCCAGCCTGAAAGAATTATTAATATAATCCTGTATCATCTTATTATCAACTGTATCGGTATCGATTTCGTTGGCTGTATAGGTATTAAAAAATTTATTTTGCCTTCCGTTTGAAATTAAAGTAATTGGAGGCATTTGTTCCAGTAAACGAGCATAAGATAAGCCTTGCTTGATGTCAGCATCAGAGATATGCACATTTTCTTGTTTAAGCTCTAACATGATCACATTTTTACCGTCTATTTTCAAGATAATATCGGATATACCCCGAACACTGTTCTTGTCGGAGTATATTGAATCAAAAGGTATATTGTGATGACCAATTTTAAGCGTAAAAGAAGTTTGATGTTCAATCTCTACCTCTTTAAAAGTTGGAAATACATTCTGTAAAACTCTATCAATTCTCGCTTCTAATGTCGCTTCATTCATGGTTAGTGGGATTGCATTTTATTATTGGATTCGTTCTGCTTTTCTGTAGCTTAATATTTATTAGTATTTTTTTAAATTCCAATAAAACAATTTACTGTTTTTAGAAATATCTGTCTTTTTACTTTTCTATCATTTTTTTACCAACAATTCATTTTATTCGTTATACTTTGGATTATATTTACTAATATCATGACTAAGATATCTGCCAGTAATCTTTCCTTGCTCATCCCTTACATAAATAGCTGTGTAGCCCATTCGTATCAGACTTTTAATATATTCTCTAAAATTTACCACTCCCATCTTGCCATGTCGACCATCATATGTAGAGGGAGTCAAATTATAATGAGAAGTTTTCTTAAAAGCTACCAAGCGAGCTCCTCCTAATCTTATGACAGTCCTATAGTTTGTTGGCCTATGGTTTTCACCATCATCATATTTTTCGTAATAGTTTTCAATGTAGTCATGAGGTTTATAATCCCCCGATTCCAGCTGTATAAGTTCCTCACTTCCTTTATATGAATAATATATATGTTCTAAATCCTCTATTTCTAGATAAAAATAATTCCATTCATTATTATCACCAAAAGAGCAGAATGATAGTTTCTTTGGTTTAACCATATAGGGTAATCCAAAATCTACTTCAAGAAAATCGACATCTGCTATTTTGGCTCCCTTCAAATCAAGTCCACCTCCATTGCTAAAAAACATATGATTTAAAGAATCAATACTTCCTATGATATTTAGAATATTACAGATAGTTTCTAAATCTGTCCATTCAGCATATCCTGGTATATTAATAGGAAACAGCTTATATTGGATAGTCTTCCAGTCGAGGTCATTCTTCTTTAGAAAATCCGCCTGCGTAGCATTCCACTCAGATAATATTTCAATAAATTTATCTATGTCTGGTCGCCGATCTGCGGTATTTTCAGTGCACGCAACAAGTAGATCCTCAAGAATGTTCAAATAGATGTCTGGAACATGAAAACTAAGTCCAATGGAGCCTGTAGGAGAGTATTGCCCTTCAAATCCCTTTTCCTTTCCAGTCAGTAAAATCCATAAAGTCTTTGAAAGACTGTAAACATCAGCAGAAATACCTTCCGCATTTTCTGGATTTGCCCTCATTTCTGGTGCAATTGTCCATCTTGGCCCAAGAGAACTGCCTGCCAATGTAAGTTCTTCTTCCTTTTCAGGGTAATCTACTAATCCAAAGTCCCCAACAATAAACCTTTCCTGAAAAAACAAATTTTGTGGTTTTATATCCCTATGGGATACGCCTTTTTTATGTAATTCAGATAGAATTTTAGCAATTTCTAAAACTGCATTTACTTTGGTAATCGATGGCTTATCAGCAAGATACTTATTTAATGTCTGAACTTTAGGCATTATATACCATAAGTTTTTGTCTGAAGAGGCTGCATGGTCAAGAATCCGCATAACCCCAGTATTGTCTTGATTTTCTTTAATAATTTTGATTTCATCTAAGAATCTTTTCCTAGCTGTATTATGATCTTTTTTTAAAAGCTTGATAACTTGCTGTTCTCCTGTTTTCTGATTTTTGACAGTCCATACTACACTATTTCCCCCATGGGCAATATCTTTTAGCAGTTCCCAGTCTCCTAGGATTTGTCCTTTAGCAAATACTTTCTTTGGCATGCGTTTATGGTTTGTAATTAGTTTTTTATAAAGATATATATATTCAAGTATAAAATATTGCTCTCCATCTAAGATTATTTAAAATAATAACCTTCCTTGTCTAAAACAATATGTCGATTAAATATGTCATAAATAAAATACAAACTATCCCGCAGCATGCAGTAACTATAGTATAATTTTCACTATATGATAATTTATAGTTATTTAATTAAAATAACTATTGCCCACACATCCATCTAAAAATTGGTCATTATCTTTCAAATTTTTGTACATTATTGTTTGCCAATCAAGCATACCAACACTATTTAAGCAACCTAAATATGTTTCCTCAAGATGATGCCTCAATTCTTCCCTGCTTCTTTGTAAAAGATTTTTTAAATTTAATTGTCTTGTTCTTAGTTCTCTATTCGCTTCGTTGGCGAATAGTTCATCGATGTTGTAAGCATTAAAATGATTAACTGAGCGATTAAATTTGTTATCGTCCCAATGTGTTAGCCTACTAACCTTATAACTAAAACTTAGTGGTTCTCCAATTATAAGTTCAGCAACTATCCAAGGCTCTGTATCCACAATATCAAAGTAGGGATGAAAAGTCTGCGTTTCCTGATTGGACGGATAACTAATCATCTTTTCAGTATTGCAATCTCTACATGATGGTATTAAATTCACAGGCGTAATAGAAAGATATGGATATTCACTTTTGGGAAGGAAATGGTCAATAGTTTTAACTGTTTTAACGGTACAATATGGGCATATGTTAAATGGTGCAGAAAGAATAAGCCAGTCATAAAAAATTCTTGCATTTGGTCTTTTTAACATTCGGTATTCATAGTAACTTACTAAAGATTCTTTCGTAACAGTTAAGCTAGCTGGAATTCCTCTGGGAACTTCAAAAAGACTATTGTCTTGTACTTTTGTAATGTACTCATTTTCCAAAAGTGTAAAAGTTAATCTATTTGTATTAATCTGATTTCTAGTTGATTCTTTTACATTATCACTTATGAAAACATCTAAAATATTGTCAACTGTTTCTGCTGGTCTTGATATACTTTTCATTTATCTTTCTTTATCAAAAAATAGGCTTCTCAAAATTGATCTACCTTCTATACCTAATTGCTCATCAATTTTTCTTATTGCACTTTCGTAGTTATAATTTTCTTGCACCAACTCTTTTAATATTTTGTAAAAACCAGACTCAGTTACTTCAAGCCCAAAAACCTCATTTGTTAATACACCAATGTTTTCCCCAAAAGTTTCTAATCTAGGTCTTTCAAATTTTGAATAAGCTCCCATTCTCGATAGTTTATAAACACAAGAACTTGGAACTTCCTGTAGTACAATAGGAGAATGAGTTGTCATTATGCACACAGCATTTCTATCTAAAAGTAATGTAGATAATGCTCTAATAAATGATGATAGAAGGGGAGGATGGAGGTGAATTTCAGGCTCATCGAAAAATACTAGACTTTTCTCTTGTAATAATTCTACAAGCTTTGTTATTGTGAGCAGTATTATTTTATGTCCAGAACTCAGTTTTGTGAATTTTGATCGTAAGACGGCTGTATCATTGGTTTTATATTCTTTTTCTATAAATTCTATTAAATTTTCATTTTTGAAAACAGGATCACTTTCTAACTCTGAAACAATGTTTTTCCATCTAAAAAATCTTTTAGAACTAATAATCAAATTAATACTTGATAAAAAGTTGTCGGCGAAATCATTAAGGGAATGTTTGTTTTCAACTTCCATTTTTTTTAAGCCAACAAAATGATACTTTATTTCTTTATTTTCAAACTTATTGTGAAATTCATATTCGTCGAAGGCGCTGAAAGTGACACATATCACATTAGAAAATTTATCACTTTCGTATTGTGTATTAAAAATGAAACGTTCATCGCTTGTATCATTGCTTGGTTGCAAAACACTATTAAGCATTTTGTTTAATAGATACGATTTACCTACCCCATTACTGCCTATAATTATCTGAATATTTGTTGGTGGATATTGTTCTGCAATTACATTAAATTTGATAGGAGAGGAATGCTGATTCCCCGAAGAATAAGTAAAACTGTAGTCACTTAGCCTGGCTCCACCATTAGCAATTCTTTTAAACTGATTAGCTATTGTTGAATACGAAATGTCTCTCATAAGAGAATCGGTAGTTACTTCTTCAGTTATTGCAAGATTCAATTTTTCACTATTTAGAGCTATATCATTTAGTCCAAAGAGAACAAAATACTTAACTTCTTCTGGCAATTCATTTAAAGTTTCGTAATAAGAATCTTCAGTTCCCACAGAAAAATGTGTGTCATCAAGTGTTTGGAAAGATTCTCCGATCTTGATTTTTTTCTGATCAATACCTTTTCTTTGGCCAATATAACCGATTCTAACAGCTCCTATTGTACATTTTTCTCCTTTAGAATCGACATACTCAACACCGAATAATGTATAATAGGAATAATCATTCCAATCGTCCCAAGTTAAAAGAATTGTATTTTTTGTATTCTCTGGATAATTACCAAATTTATTTGTTACTAAAAAGTTCATTTCTGACATGTGCAAGTAGCTTAATTTTTATAAACAAATCGTTCTGTTCCTTTTAGTTTCTTTAGAGCCCTCTATCGGAAAATCCATAAAATATCTATCTGAAAGATCTACTGATGTAGTCATGTGAATAAGGTTTGATATAAAATACGAATGTGACAAATCTTCAAGTTCGTAGACATTATAAAAATTTGTTTTGCAATCAGCGTCAATTGGAGGTTCAAGACCTTCTCCGTTTATCCAATGTCGTATAAATATCTGTCCCCCTAGTGAAATATGATTAATTACACCGCGAGACAATCTAATTGAATCATCTATAATTTTAGAGTTAATTTTTCCTCTGTAATCAAACGATATTAATCCACGAAAGATTCTATGTTGATCTGTTCGACATAAAGAAGGAAATCGATTTATAAAATTAAAATTTTCAACGACTTTACTTAATCCATTTTTGTCAGTTCTGCTGGAAGAAATATTTGTCTTAACTTCAATTATAGCTCTCACAGAACTTGGAGTTACGATTACAAAATTACCCTCTTCTATTAAAGATCCGTGATTGTTATCGTATACAATAATGTCAATTTGCTTAGATAGCATATTCTCTGTTGGTGATATTGAATTTAGTATAAATCCAGTTCCCACTGATAGATTGTTTGACAGCTTACTTTTGATGATATTCCTTAGTTTGTCTTCTTTGTATCTACCATCCTCTCCCCAATGAGCATTCCCGATTAGGTTTCGAACTCTGTCCTCAAAAATGTCAAGTTCTCTATTTAAGGATTTTTGGTATTCTAGAGTGCTAATCATGGTTGGTATAGTTTTGTTCAAATATACAAAATTATCACATCCCATGGATATCTGTGATTTTTACTATATTTACAAAAACCACAAATATGAAAACACTAAAAATCTACAGCACAATTACAACAATCGCAATCATAACTTTATCTGTACTACTTTATCAAAGCGATGCAAAGCTTAAAGCGTCTAAGAATTCCCTGAAGCAAAATGAAAAAGAAATAAAGTTAAAAGAGAAATTTATAAAAGAATCTGAGGAAGTTTTACAGCAATGTTCTGATAGATATTACAGAGAAATTAGTAAATCAAGATGAAATGTTTTATGAGTTTTCATTCAGATATGTTTTTATTTCCTCATCTAAAATACTGTCAAACTCTTTACCAAAATCAGTCATCGTAAATTCCATAGCTTCAACAATACTTATTAAAGTTGTAGCTTTCGGTGATGTAATACCATTTAAGGTATCATTGATTGTTGCTTTTCGTAGGAGTGCGTTAGAAGCAACTCCATGATAGCTGTAAACAACTTTATTATCCTTAAGTTCCTTTTGCAGATTTTTACCTCTCTCCAAAAGTTTTTTTAAGGAAATAATGATTTTAATTTTGTAAATATTTTGTCAGTATTCACAAGTGCAATTAACAATTTCAAAAAAATAATATCGTTACGCTATGCCGTACCGATATTATTTGTATATTTGAAATTATTGTTGACAGATAAATATTTGTTTGTTAACTTTGCGATACTTCAAAGAATAATAGAAGCTATTGCTTAGAATCTTGTATTAGAAAACTGGTAATTTTTAGGAAACAAGAGGATAAGTATTAAGCTCACGACCTAGGCGTGAGCTCTCTTATCTGTTTCCAAGGTATACCAGTACCTCTAATACTGATAATGTAGAGTCTCATGCCGTCTTTTTCCAATGCAGTTCGCTTTATCTCTACATAAAAAATCTAAGCCCGCTTCCTAAAACATAGTATCAGATTACACGATACAATAGGAGGGTACAACCTATTGAGGCTTTAAATAGCTCACTTGGGACACAGATTTCATTCATATTAAATTCTTTCCGGTGCCTTGCGGTCACTGTTTACAGAACCTCACCAGTCCTTTTTCATACCAAAGGGCATCAGGAAAGTCTTTATTTAAAAATGAAAATCAAAAAACTACTCAACTTAAAAATCAGAAGAAAGAAAAAAGCCCCTTCCCATAGAGTTTGCAGACCAACGGGAAAGAGCGTAGTTCAGTAATTAATCTTTTAAAAAATTAAAAACCTTTACAAATCTATGAAAAATTCCTATTACCATATAGGAGGCATTTTCTTTGGGCTTATGTTTACCGCTGTAAGCATTAATACAAACGCCCAGACACGCACCATTTCCGGTACTGTTACTACATCAGGCAAACCTTTACAGGGAGTTATCATCTCCCAAGAAGGCAGTGATCAGGTAACTATGTCCGGCAACAACGGAACCTATACATTACAGGTTACAGCAGAAAATCCCATCCTATTGTTCAGACATCCTGAGTATGCTGAAGAACGAATTACAGCCACTACTCAGACCGTCATTAATATCAGCTTAGAACAAAAAGTAAAGGGAATCGAAGAAGTTATTCTCAACGCGGGCTACTACAAGGTAAAAGATCGAGAAAGAACCGGTAGTATTGCCAAAGTTTCAGCAAAAGACATAGAAAACCAACCTGTGACCAATGTACTGTCAGCAGCACAGGGAAGAATGGCAGGAGTGAGTATTACACAGAGTTCCGGGGTTGCTGGAGGTGGATATGATGTTCAGATTAGAGGAAGAAACAGCCTCAGAACATTATCCAACAGTCCTGTTGACGGAAATCAGCCTTTATATGTATTAGATGGTGTGCCCATGTCAACGTCAGTTGCTTCAACATTCTCCGCACAGATATTACCTTTCAGAAATATCAACCCTCTTAACAGCATTAACCCTAATGATATTGAAAGTCTTGAGGTACTTAAAGATGCAGATGCAACGGCAATCTATGGAAGCAGGGGAGCGAATGGAGTTATCTTAATTACAACAAAAAAGGGAAGTAAGAATAAATCCAATATAACATTCAATTCAAGTTTGGCTTTTAGCAGTGTAGCATCAAGAATGAAAATGATGAACACTGCAGAATATATGGCAATGCGTAAATCTGCATTTGCAAATGATAATATTACAGCATATCCGGCTACGGCATATGACGTGAATGGTGCCTGGGACGAATCCCGTTACACCGACTGGCAGAAGACATTGACCGGAAAAACGGCAACGACCTCAAATACAAGTCTTGGTCTGTCGGGAGGTTCGGATGGTTGGACATACCGAATCAATGTGACCCACAATGAACAGACAACTGTTTATCCTGCTGATTATCAATACAAGAATAATGCTCTGTCAATGGGTTTTACCCACAGATCAAAAGATAAGAAGCTGAATGTTGTGATGGCTAATAATTTTTCGCAGCAATTCAATAATGTCATCAATGAGGATTTAACAAATATTGGTTTGTTTCTCAGTCCAAATGCTCCGGCACTTTATAACAGTGACGGATCTTTAAATTGGCAGAACAATACGTTTACCAATCCTATGGCATCAACGGTGGCTACGTATCAGAATGATACCAAACAGATTAATAACAGTTTGAATATTTCTTATCAGATTTTTCCGAATATCAGCTTTAACATCAATTCTGGCTTTAATTATCAAAATTTTGAAGAGTTTAATTTGCGACCTCATACAAGGTATAATCCTGCCTTTAATTTTACCAGTTCGAATGGTTCAAGCACATTAACGAGTAGTTTTTCTTCATTTTCATACAATGTAGAACCACAGCTCACCGCTGATTACAGCTTCGGCAGAAATAAAGTAAGCTTCCTGCTGGGTGCAACCATCAATTCATTGGAGTCCAAACAATCTTCGATTCAAGGGTCAGGATTTGAAAGCAATGCTTTGATGATGAATATCAATGCAGCCAAAACGAAAATATTTTCTGATGTCATTTCTACGGAATATAAATATATTGCTGCTTTTGGACGATTGAATTATCAGTTTGACGGTAAATATATTGTCAATCTCACTGCGAGAAGGGATGGTTCAAGCAGATTTGGTCCCAACAACAGATTTGCCAATTTTGGAGCAGTGGGAGCAGCATGGTTGTTTTCAAAGGAAAACTTTTTAGCTGGCAGAAAATGGTTAAGTTTTGGAAAAATAAGAGGAAGTTACGGTATTGCGGGAAGCGATAATATTGGCGATGCACAGTTTCGGGATACGTATTCAGTAGCTTCTGCGAGTATCTACAATGGAGTAGTGGGGCTTGTTCCCACAAGATTATTCAACGGAAGCTTTAGCTGGGAAAAAACAAAGAAACTGGAATTTGCAGTTGAAACATCATTTTTAAAGGATGTTATTGGCTTGAACATCTCTTGGTTCAGAAACAGATCCAACAATCAGTTGGTAGGTCTGCCTTTACCGGCAACAACCGGTTTTACCTCTGTTCAGGCCAATCTGCCTGCTACTGTAGAAAACAAAGGCTGGGAATTCGAATTGAGGGCAGCTCCTATCAAAAGCAACAGTTTTTCATGGCAGTCAGATTTTAACTTAACCATTCCTCAAAATAGGTTGCTTGCTTTTCCTAATCTTGAAGGATCTACGTATGCCAATCAATTTGTTGTAGGCTATAGTACTTCTATTGTTAAGCTTTATGAGTTTAACGGGATTAATCCAGCTACAGGACTATATTCGTTTACAGACGTCAATGGAGACGGTAAAATCTCCTCACCGGATGATAACAAAAGCATTGAAGACCTTTCTGTACAATTCTATGGAGGCTGGTCTAACAGACTGCGCTACAAAAATTGGGATTTATCATTTTTATTTCAGTTTACCAAACAAAGAAATTATAATTATCACAACTATATGCCAGTTGGAGGAACAATGAATAATCAACCACAATTTGTTTCAGATGTATGGTATGCGGGAAATCCAAACGGTTACTATATGCCTTTTACAACGGGTGTAAATCCAACTAAAAATGCAGCTCACACTAATTTTACCCGCAGTACTGCAGCAGTCGGTGATGCTTCATTCATCAGACTAAAAAACATTCAACTCAACTATAGACTTCCTTTACAAAGTTCACTTGTTTCGGAGGTAATGATCTACCTACAGGGTCAAAATGTTTTAACATGGACAAAATATTTAGGTTTAGACCCTGAATTTATTTCGACCGGTTATTTACCGCCATTGAGAACATGGTCAATAGGAACCCAGATTAACTTTTAAAAATTGTAAAAATGAAAAATAATATAATTAATAAATTAAAAATTATTTCAGCAAGCATTATTTTATTGGGCTCTGTGTCTTGTGAAAAATTCATAGATACTGATCTTCCTTATAATCAGATTGGAACTCAAGAGGTTTTTGCTGATACCTCTTCTGCCAATGCAGCGTTAGCAGGACTGTATGCTGAACTGTGGAGCAACTCAATTTTTTCAGGAGACAGTTCGGGTTCGGCTGCTATTTTAGGAGCTTATACTGATGATCTCAACTGTTATTCGGCGTATGTTCAGAACGGAATAGTAGATATCTACAACAATGTACATATTCCTACCAATTCCATTATCTATAACTACTGGTCTAGAGCGTACAAGCATATTTATTATGCCAACTCGATTATCAAGGGGGTGAAGGAATCCACTTCAATTTCACAAACGCATAAAAACCGATTGATTGGTGAGGCGACTGTAATTCGTTCAATGATCTATTACAACTTATCGCAGGTTTTTGATGATATACCCTACACCGATACGACAGATTATGTTTATAACAGCCAATTGAAAAAAGTTTCCAAGATGCAATTAATGGCGACTCTTGAAAATGATTTGAAAGACGTACTCAATGGTTTGAGTGATCAGTATGCAAATCAGGAACGAATCTATGTTAACAAAAAAGTAGGTGAACTTTTACTGGCAAAAATATTTCTAAGTGCTGAAAAGTGGAACGATGCTGAGTTACTGCTTTCTCAAATCATTCAATCACCCCTTTATACTTGGGAATCAGATTTAAGTAAAGTTTTTACTAAAACAGGAAAGCATATTATGTGGCAGCTGAAACCGGCTAATTCTACCGATGCTACAAAAGAGTATCTGCTTTACAACTTTACAACAAGCCTACCTACATCTTTTTCCTTATCAGATGTATTGGTAAATTCTTTTGAAGCCGGTGATCAAAGAAAACAAGTCTGGATTTTGCCAACGGCAATCAATCAGAAGACCTATTTCCGTCCTATGAAATATAAAAATCCGGCAAACGCAAATTCCACCGAGAATTCAGTGGTATTCAGATTGGAGGAAGCCTATTTATTATACGCAGAAAGCCTTGCTAATCAGAATAAAATATCTGAGGCAAAAAATTACGTGGATAAAATCAGGCAAAGAGCAGGATTATCTTCACTTCCAGCAGGACTTTCAAAAGATGCTTTACTTGGTAAAATATCGGATGAGTTCAGGCATGAATTTTTCGCTGAAATGGGACATCGCTTTTTCGATTTAAAGAGAATCAATAAGCTTGATATTATAGGATTATCAAAACCGAACTGGAAAAGTTTTCATAAAGCGTTTCCAATTCCGGAAAGAGAGCTTCTGATAAATCCTAATCTTAATCCTCAAAATAGTGGTTATTAATGAAGAAAATTTTTTCACTCCTGTTGTTGAGCCTGTTTACGATGGTTTTTGCACAGGAGCAACCTGAAATGCCATCGGACGGAAAATATAAACCTTTTGAAATTAACTTTAAAGATGCTTCCGCCGATGGTCATTGGCTTGCTGTCTACAAAATCTATGACAATCAAAGTGACAGCCTTGTTATTGTTAATCGTCATCATCCTAAAATTTTCTATGAGAAAATAAAAGTTTTGGATTATAAATGGGCTCCTCAAGATTTGGTATTAAGATATGATAACAGAACTGAAATTTTTGACTATACTAAAGGTACATCCTTTCATCTACCAGTTTGTGAAAGCTTTGTTCTTAACAAAAAAGAAAATTTACTGATCTTATATGGTTCTGAGCAAGTGAAAGTCTACAACCTTAAAACTAGGACGTTAATGGATAGCATCAGTTCAGTGAAAAAAGTATTCTGTCGAGAGGATACTGTTTTGTTGTTGATTCAAAAGAATAACACTTATGAATTGGTGAAATTAAAAAGGAATTTAAAATCCATTTTGTATCAAACAAAAGACTTCATTTCCAATGTAACAGAGCTACAGAATCAATCATTGTTGATTTTTAAAAATACTAAGAATGGAATAAAGGATATAGTTTACTATAATGATCTTCAAAATAAGGTATTCAATTTTTCAGAACAACATGAAGTTGATTTTAATTTTGCAAAAGGTTATCAAAGAAATGACGGAAGTATTGTTTTAACTCTTGAAAAGCCGAAGAAAAAGCAAACATTGAGTGAGCCTGAAATTTGGCAAGCATCTGAAAATAATTACAAAGAAAAATTCTCTAACACATCAACAAGTCAATTGCTTTGGATTCCTGAGCAAAGTAAAGTCATTGATTTAGGATTTCAAAAAATGGACAGGGTTGTAGATACTAACAATAAAGATTATTTTCTCAGTTTTAGCTTTTCAGGGATGCGTGACTATACCAGTCTAGACGTTTCTCTAAAGTTATACAGATATGATTTCATTGCAGATACATATGATTATATAGATGTAGTAAAATCAGGTGCAACATATTCTCCTGATGGAGATTACATCATTTACAAAAAAGATGATTATTGGAAGCTGGTGAACGTTAATTCTTTAAAGTCAATTAGAATTGATAATCACGGTTTCTCCCAAGCATATTTCACAGAAAATAAAAAAATATTTTTTGATGGATCGGAAGGATTGTGGGAGTATGATTTAAAAAGAGACAGACTAAAATTAAATTTTAATCAGGAAAAAGGAAATTATAAGATATTGAATTCTAATTATTCAACCCATTTTTCAAGTAACCTGTTTGAACTTGCTTTTTTATGCAGAACTGTAGATGAAAATAACTTACTTTTTGAAATAAATAATAGAGCTGATCTTATCACGTCGATATATGAAAAATCTGAAAAGCGATATCATCATTTACTTAAAAACAGTACTTCAAAATTGGTCTACAAACAAATAAAAGCGGAAAAAGATTACTTTTTTTCAGAAGAAAATTTTAATCTTCCTAACCAAGTGATTTGTTTAAGTCGAAGTAAGGATAAAAAAGTAATCTATCAATCGAATAGTAAAGATAAAGCGCAATTCAAAATTCGTATTGAGACTGTCACTTTTGAAAATTCAGATCATGCAAAACTTAGAGGCATTCTTTATTATCCATTAAATTATAATCCTGAAAAAAAATATCCGATGGTTGTTCATGTTTATCAGTTACAAAGTCACAAAAGAAATGTATACCCATTATCCTTGGAGCGTCAGGTCAACGTTGGATTCGATCTTAGAGGGCTTTTAGAAAAAGGATACTTTGTTTATCTACCTGATATCATTAATAATGAAAAAGGAGTTGGGCTTTCGGCTTTATATTGTGTTGATAAATCTCTTGATGCTCTACAACAACATAAATCCATTAACTTTCAGAAAGTTGCTTTGATTGGTCATTCTTTCGGCGGTTATGTAACAAATTTTATTTCAACGCATTCCAATAGATTTACAACTTATATTTCAGGTGCAAGCGTCAGCGATATTGTCAAATCATATTTTTCAATGAGCTTCCACTATATGAGCCCTTTGTATTGGCAATATGAAGAAGGGCAGTTTAATTTTAATGCTCCATACATTTCGAATCAAGAATTGTATTTTAAAAATAATCCAATTTCTTATGTTCAAAACGTCAATAAGCCGATGCTCTTATGGGCAGGGAAAAAGGATTTAAATGTGGAGTGGGGACAATCAATGGAGTTTTATTTGGGGCTTAAAAGAAATTTTAAGCCAGCGACAATGATTGTGTATCCTGAAGAAGGACATTATTTAGCGTCCCGTGAAAGTGCTAAAGATCTTTTAAGAAAAGTTTCTGAATGGTTAGATTACTATCTGAAGGATTTTTCAAAACCGGATTGGATAGAATAGAAAGGAAAAGGATGCCTGTTGGCATCCTTCCTTTTTTAGTTTCTATACAAATTTTGTCCGCACTCAGTAGCACTGATTCGCTGATACATGACTTTTGATGTACCATCTACTAATTCAGTACAGACTGCACCGAAAGAAGTATTACAATCAACTTCTCCAAAAGGGATACATTGTTCATCTGGAGCAGATGCATCAAAATGATACGCTTGGATAAGCGCTTTTTTGTCTGTTTTTGCTTTGTTGGTAGCAAAAGCACTTCCGATACCAAATACCAAAATGGCTACGGGAATCATGATTGTTTTAAAATTTTTCATAATAATTGTATTAAGATGTGCCTACGATTAAATCAGGTTTTCGGCATTACCTGTGAAATTTTTCAAGTACCGGTTGCGCAAAATGGTATTTGACAATTTCATTTCCAATGAGGATATATAAGTATTCACCAGCAATAAGCATATCTTTCAGTTTTTCACCATGGCGATTAGGCACTAAAAAGCTTCCGGAATAATATTGCTGATTAATCTTATAAAAATCTATAATGCTTGCCTTATTCCACTGCATAGTTCCATCATGAATTGCTTTGGAATTTGAGTTTACAAACAAGATATTGTTTGAGACAAATGCATTTTTTACGCTTTGCTGTAACGGGTTTTTCACTTTTGTTGACCCATCGGGCAGCTTTACCGTTTCAGTTTTCTGATTTTTGATATAGCTTATAAGTTTAAATCTTTCTTTTTCACCAGAAGAACTGTTCATAACGATAAACTCATTTTTGTAGTAATACACATAAACCGATTTGTTTTGCTGTTCATCGAGTAATAACTGTCCATCATTTTCAATGTATCCGGTTTTTTGAGTACCGAGGATATCATATTTCAGATGTACATCGTTATTTTTGAAAGATCCAATGACAAAATTCTTGAATTGTGAGCCTTGTGACCGAAACAAAAAGTTATCTTCTGAAATAACATTCAGTTGATCGAAATACATATCTCTGAAGCTCGCTATACTCAAAGATTTGTTATTTTCGATAGTACCTTTATAAATAATTGGAACAGTTCCGTCGTAAATGTAATAATGAGGTGTTTTCCAAGTAACTTTTATACTTTTGAACTGATGAGATTTTGTATCTAAGGGTATTCTATATTTTGTGAAACTGCTTAGATCTTTTTTTACGATTGTAAGATTTAATGGAGCAGTGGTATTACCCAGATAAATATTCAAGGAATCCTGTCCCAAAAAGTAAAACGAATTGTAATTAATATCTAATTTTATTTCATCTTCAAGTGCATGAGGAATATATCTTCTTGTAAAATTATTGTTTTTTCTAAGTTCTCTCTCAGACTGCAAATACATGAGAAAAACACTTAGTGAACTTAATATTATTACTGCAAATGTTATTGGAATATATTTTATGAGTTTTTTGCCTGCTTTATTTTCGGTTATTATAACGGCTACCAAACATGCTATAACACAAATTGCATTAAAAAAAAGATGCTGTCGCCATCCCATGTTTTCAAGGACACCACCGCATGAACAAGGTACAAACTCACTGTATTCAAGAATTAAATAGATATAGACTGTAAATGCTGACATTAATCCTAAAGAAGAGTATAATCCTATAATTCTACTTTTGGGAAATAGTAATAATGCAACAATTATAAATTCAGTGATAATAACAAAGTACGAAACTATGCCTGCGTAGGAGCTCAACAATGGTGATTGAGCGATTTGTACCTGAAAATTTTCAAAATCAAGCAACTTACTGATGGATGCATAAATGAACAAAAGAATAAAAAAATAGGAAACGGTTTGTATAAAAATATTCAAAAAGGCTTTCATGATTAATGCATTAATAGTTTTAACAGATTTGGATTAATTGCCATTTTATTTTCTTCCCGCAGTAGTCAGGCATGGGTTCACCCTTAAGCAAGGGTACTGTAGTCTTAAAATTCCCCACACTCTCCCAGATGCCGCTTTCCGGACATGGTAGGCCTGTAACAACTGATATGGAGGTATGAGGAATCATAGTTTATGGAATTTTATTATTTTTTTGGAATTAGCCGCCAGTTGTCACCATCCCTTACTGGAGGATCGATGTCTGGATCTGGGTCTAATGTTCCTTCTGAAGATTGTGTAGAGTCTGCTGATTTCATAAATGTTTTTTGTAATTGTTCAGACTGATTAAAATCAGTGGTGATGTCTTCATCTCGGTTTGCGCAGTTTTGACAAGAAACTGAAGCTATTGCTATGCTTAAAATTGGGATCAAATTTTTCATTTTAATAATTTTAATTTGGTTATCCCGGCCGGATTGATTTAGAATTCTGAAGCCAAAGTTATCCGGCTGAAGCCTCAGAAAAAACCGTGTTGTGTGGTAATTTTAAAATTGAGACGGAACTATTTTAAAATTGACCCATTGTTTAAATGCCTTTAAAACCTCATTAATTAACATCAAATCCTGTTTTCTACTCTTTACACAATAGGACGAGGTAAAAACCCCTGTATTTAAACGCAAAATCATTATTTTTGGAATGGTGAGGTTCTTAATATCAGTATATGAAAAAGTTAAATTGCTTTCTCTTCCTCCTTTCTGTATTTTCACAATTACTATTTTCACAGCAAAAAAAAGAAAAGACCTACAGGGAGATCAGAGATTACTACCAGAAAATGACAATAGATGATGTCCGTGCGATGCCGTATGTAAGACTCTACATCCAAAAAGCAAAAAAAGAAAAAAACTTTTCTAAGCTGATTCAGGGATATAGAGATGCGAGACAGTTTGACTTAAACAATAAAACCAAATATGCTGATAGTGCTTTAACAATAAGCCTGAAGTACGGAACCAGAGATGACATCAGTAAAGAATATCTCAGTAAAGGAATTATCTATTATTTCTACCAAAAAAAGTACAGATTAGCTCTCAATGATTATTTGCAGGCTTACCAGTATTCTAAAGGATCTGAGGATCAATATCATCATTATAAAGTAATTTACCATTTGGGTATTGTAAAAGAACACTTAGGCTACTATGAAGAAGCTTTGAAACATTTTGAAGAATCCGGTAACTTCTACAGTTCTCAAATTCATAAAAACCAGCATGAAAATATTCAGTTCAATTATAAGAAGGCATATTTCAATTCGCTTCACCAAATGACGGTAATCAACCGTTATCTTAAAAATTTCTCAAAGAGCGACAGCCTTAGCAAAGTTGGTTATGATCTCACCAAAAATGATAATGATTTTCTTTTAGAAAACAGTTATTTTCTAAAGTGCATGGGTATTTCGAAGTTTTTAAATCAAAATTATGCTGGCGCTCAGTCAGATTTGGAAAAAGCACTTCCCAATATTCTAAAGCGCAATGATTTCGCTTGGGTATCGGTAATTTATTACTATCTGGGGAAAATCTTTGAAGTTAAAAAGGAAGAAAGTAAAACCATTACCTATTACAGTAAAATAGATTCTATTTTTGAGAAACATCAGTTTATTCAACCGGAGATTTACAGAAGTTATAATTATCTTATTGAGTATTACAAGAACAAAGATGTTCAGAAGCAACTTTATTATACCAATCAGTTACTAAAAGCAGACAGTTTAATCACAAGGGATTATCCCTATCTGTCTCATAAGCTTCATAAAGATTATGATCGAAATAAATTGATTGAACAAAAAGAAGATATTGAGAAAAAGAGTAGAACGAGAATCCTCATTTCACAGGTTTTAATATTTTCAGGTGTGGTGGTGCTCATTTTTTTTGTTATAAGAATCCGTAAAGACCAAAAAATAAAAAAGCAATACAACCTCCTTCAAAAGAGAATAGCGGAAGGCACGTATAATACACAGGATATTACAAACGAAGAATCGGAAGAATATTCCCTGCGAAAAACTTCGATTTCTCCTGAAATGGCTACCGAAATCAAGGAAAAACTTGAAAAATTTGAGAAAGAGCTTCAATTCGTTAAGAAGGGCATCACTCAGAAAAGTATTGCGAGTAAAATGGGAACCAATTCTCATTATTTATCCGTGTATATCAATGAAAATAAAGGAATGAACTTTAATAAATACATGGCTGAACTCCGAATTAATTATATCACAACCCTTTTAAATACCAACAGTAAATATTTAAATTATACTATAGAGGCTTTGGCGGAGGAATGTGGGATTGCAGCGAGACAGAACTTTTCAAAACTTTTTTTCGAGATTAACGGAATTAGACCAACAGATTACATCAAGAAGCGTAAACAGGAACTGAAAATCAGCTGAATGTGGCTTCAATAAACCATTTTTTGTAAATTTCTAAAAAAAGGACATGGTAACAAAAACTATTTTTAGAAAAATCACTCAATTACACGATGAGTTAGAATTAAAAATCAATGAAGTGTATGATGATGACGAAGACATGGTGAAAGTTGCAGAAAAATCTCTGCTTCATATAGACGAATCCATTCGTACACTCAAAGAAATGATTTCATCTCATCAATTTGAAACAGTTGCAGAAGAAGTTCAGTTCTTCAAAAAATTGAAACCGCCATTCATTGCAAAATTTATCTACTATTCAAAAATTTTAGAGGTTGAATCACATAAACCCAATGCAGGAATTAAGGTTTTAAAAAAATATTACGAAGCAGAACAGGAGAAACTAAAACTATTTTATTCTGAGCAATCGGAATTTTACAGTTATTATCGAAGAGAAGCAACCTACCTTGACCATAAAATATTTGTTAGAAATTCTTATGATCTCAAAATGAAATTATCATTCGGTTTTTATAATTTCGATTCAAACTTTACGACATCTCATGATCATATGATTGCTCGTTTTATAGCCAACCAACAGTATGATCAATATCTAAAAAGGCAGATTGAAAATATAGCTGATAATACTAATGGAAAAATTCAGTCACCCTTGGTTTGGTCTTCTTCTAAAGTTGGATTAATTGAGTTGGTTTACGCGCTATATCATATGCGATGCTTTAATGGTGGGAATATAGAGCTGAGTGAGGTTATTAAAAACGTGGAAAAAACTTTGGATACAGACCTTGGTAACTTCCATAAGACCATTTTTGAAATCCGAAACAGAAAGCAGGGACCTACCAAGTTTTTAAATTTGGTCAGTGACAATCTAAATCAGCATTTTCAGAATACTGAAGAAGAATAATCGCGGTTCCTTAGCAAAACCTCAATTGCTGATTCAGGGTTGAGGTTTTTATTCTTTATTAATTAAATGCTGTAAATCAGGATCATTTGAAATTCTATCCAATTCATCTGCAATGATTCTCTTAATATCGGACTTAATATTTTTATAGTTGGTGTCAATGTCTTGCTGCATAACATCAATACCATTATCGTCTAAAAAAGAACGGATTTGCGGTATTTTTTGGTAATTCTTTTCCTGAGCGGAGAGTTTTACAGTATCAACAACAATTTCTGAATGAAATATTTTCTGTTCGATTCTTTCATCAAAATTATCGGAAACTGCTCCCACAAAGAATCCCTGCGTTAGGGTTGAAATTTTAGAAGCTGGAATTAAGCTGTCTAATTGTGTTGAGATTGAAGTAGAAGTATCATTTCTATTAATAGAAATACTTTGTCTTTTTTGGAGTACTTTACCAAATCGTTCGGACAAAGCCTTTGCTGTTTCACCTACGACCTGTCCGCTGAAAATATTGCCGACAGTATTCTGAATAACCTTACTTTCTTTATCGCCGTAATCTCTTGTTAATTGAGAAAAATCCTGAAATCCTAAACATACAGATACTTTATTGCTTCTAGATGTAGCAATCAGATTATCAAGTCCTCTGAAGTAAATCGTAGGAAGCTCATCAATAATGACTGAGCTTTTTAACTGTCCTTTTTTATTGATCAGCTTAACGATTCTGGAATTGTAAAGTCCAAGAGCCGCAGAGTAAATATTCTGTCGATCAGGGTTATTCCCTACACATAAAATTTTGGGCTCTTTAGGGTTGTTGATATCTAAAGAGAAGTCATCGCCGGTCATAACCCAATAGAGTTGCGGCGAAATCATTCTTGACAATGGAATTTTTGCCGATGCAATCTGTCCCTGCAATTGATCCTGTGCTCCGCCTTGCCATGCATCCATAAAAGGAGAGAGGTAGTTCTCCAGTTCAGCGTATGAGGTTAAAATAGTAAAAACATCTTCATATTTTTTATTAAGAAGTTCAATAGCATGAGGAAAGGTACAATATCTACCATCTTTATAAATCTTCAAAAACCAAATAATCGCAGCTAAAAGAATAATAGGGGATTCTACAAAAAAATCTCCCTGTTTTTGTATCCAGCTTCTGTTCAGATTGAGCATGATGGTGTATGAAGCTTCATAAGCATCAGATATATCCTTCATAAAATTTGGATTCAAGGGATTACAGCGATGGCTTCTTTTAGGGTCATCAAAATTGATGATGTAGAACTTAGGTTTTACGGGATAAGCATCTGAATGACTTAATAAGTGATTGTAGGCAATAGTAGAAAGGTCATCAAACTTAAAGTCATAAATATATATCGAAAACCCTTTCTCAATATGCTGTTTAATATAGTTGTTGACGACAGCAAAAGATTTACCTGAGCCGGGAGTACCTAAAACGATGGTAGCACGAAAGGGATTCACAACATTAATCCAGCCGTTATTCCATTTGCCTTTATAATAGAATTTTGTAGGCAGGTTAATGGAATACTCATTGTAAAGGAATTTTGTTTCTTGCAGAAAACTTTCATTTTCACCATTAAAAACATCATCCATTAAATTATTACGCAATAATCTGCTCATCCACACACCAGCCATCAGCAAAGCTATGTACCCAATCGAAGTAGTAAGAATATATAAATGAGCACCTTCAGTTCCCCGTAGTTTTAATAGGGGTATGTTGAGAAAAAACAGCGTAAAACCAATACCTAATGCTAAATAAATTTTTCTCCACGTTATTTTTTCATTTTTTACACCCTTTGTTCCCAAGCAGCTTAACGCCAGTAAAAGTATTCCAAAAGCTTTAGTATAAATTGGATATGAAAACAGATTTGCAGTCCGGTTAAAGTTGTTTAAAATTTTGTTGACTAGCTCTAAAGTCCAGCCACGCTCTAAAAAGAAACCGTAGCAGAACCAATAAAGGTGCATCAGTACCAAAAGAATACTGACTGCCCGCATAAAACCCATGATTTTTGCCAATCCTCTTAAGTCGTCCTCTCCCTGCATTTTAATAATTTTAAAGTTCAGGCGTGAATTTATTATCTATATAATGTGATAGTCTGATTGCAGCATTCAAATGCAGTGTTTGGCTTTTTTTTGGCTATTTTTAAATAACTAGTAACGTTGCTTGCTTAGCCTTGCAAGAACTAGTGATTTATTATAAAGTAAGTTAAAGATACTGATGTAGCAAATATCTTATGTCAAACGAGTGTATCACGTCTCAACGAAAGGAGTTGAGTTTTTAGGATTTAATTAAAATTAAACTAAAAATAAAGTACTAGAAATATCCTAGATTTAAAAGCTTAAATTTTTTTAAATAATTTGAAATCAATGTAAAAATGATAAATTTGTAATAACCATTGAAAATAAATTAAAACATAATTCTATATCACATTGAGAATATTTTTTATTAGATAAGTAAATTTTGCTGTATAACATTTCGTTGGACAAAACTGGTTTTTAATATACTTCTTTTAATTACTTTTTTTGTCGTTTGGAGCTTGAGTGTTTTTGTTTAAGCAGAATTTTTTAAATAGTAATCACCAAAACTAATAATCATGTCAAAAATCTTCAAAGTCGTAACGAGCCTGTACGCTAATACATTTGCAAAAGTTGATGCTAAAGGCCAAGGAATCTCAAAAGTTAATACTCTTTTAATGGGATCATTCGTTAAACTGTTAAATCAGGAAATCAATGGATGGCAACAGATATCAGCTTTTAGTCAGGAAAGCTGGATTCGAAATACCGATATTGGCGAAAATCCCGCATTGAAATGTTTTTATGTGGATGTAGGTCAGGGTGATGGCGCTCTATTAGAAGTTGGAAATGATCAGGATGGACTAAAAATAATTATTGATGGTGGTCCAAATGATAATTTAAGCAGGTATCTAAGTAATTGGCAATACAAATATTATTTTAAGTACAATAAGAAAGTACATATTGACTATATCTTTGTAAGTCATTTTGATAAAGATCATTATCAAGGATTAATTGACATAATTAACGATGATCATTACACAATTGGAACAATTTATCATAATGGAATTGCAAAATTTAACAAAGAAAAAGAAAACTATCCAAAGGATAAATATAATTCTGCTTTAGGAGAGATTACAGGTGAAGGCGATGCAAGATATCTTGTGACTTCTTTTGATAATGTTATTGATTTTAGAGCGCTTAAAGAAACTGGTATGCAAGATCTAATGCAGAAATTCTTGTCATCAGTAAACAACGCTTTTGCAAGTGGAAGACTCGGTAATTTTACAAGGCTAGATCATACTTCTCCCAAGATTACAAAAACGATCAACAATAAAGAGTTTAGAATAGAGATATTGGGACCAGTTACTTCTATAAAGGATGGCAAAGTAGCATTTAAGTTTTTTGATGATTATTCACATACAATCAATGGGCATAGTTTGGTTCTTAAGATTGTTTATGGGAACAGATCATTTTTATTTGGTGGAGATTTAAATGTACCTTCGGAAGATCATCTTCTGCAGCATTATGGAGATGAAAATCCTTTTGAAGTGGACGTTGCAAAATCGTGCCATCATGGTGCATCTGAATTTACACTGGATTTTATGGAAAAGCTGAATCCTTTTGCTACAGTTATTTCGTCAGGCGATAATGAAACCTATTCGCATCCTCGTGCAGATGCTATTGGATGTGCAGGTAAATATTCTAAATCATTACGTCCTTTAGTCTTTTCAACCGAGTTAGCTAGATCTTATGCCAGTTCGGATAAAATACGATACGGGATGATAAATTTGAGATGCGATGGCGAAAGAATTATTATGGCTCAAATGAAAGAAGTTATTTCTGATGGAAAGGTTTGGGATCTGTATGATCATAATTTCTTTGAAACAAACCCTTAATTTTTTAAATTTATGATTGATACATATTTTCAATTTCATCCTGTTGGGCAAGGTGGTTTTTATTCCGGGCATTTTGGTCGTGAAAGAGATGCTTTTAATTTTGTTTTCGATTGTGGTAGCCTAAGTATCAAGACTGAGTTTAAAAATTTTGTTGATAACGTTAAAAGAGGATGGATACAAAATGAAAAGTTAAATATACTCTTTATCTCTCATTTGGATGACGATCATGTTAACGGAATTAAGTTTTTGCTTAAAAATAGCCAATGTGATAACATTTATTTACCTTACTTAACACCATTTGAAAGATTAGTAGTAATCACCAAACATAGTGAGAGTGCAGTAACAGACTATAATGACTTCATCACATTCATGGTTAATCCAAGCAATTATTTATTGGGAATTGATGGAGCAGAAATAGGTTCAATTAATTATATAAATGGAAATTCTGACGAAATTTTTGAAGAACGTCCTGCAGATAATCCAATTATTCCAGATGGTTTTAGCAGTAAATTATCTGATAATTTAGAGGTAATTCCTGACCATGATTTAACCGATCAGATGCAAACTTTAAAAGTCAAAGGTAAAGTAGTTTTCAAAAAGGCTAATCAAAAACTGATTTACGGAAATTTTTGGGAATTCTTTCTTTATCATATAAAGCAGGGAAATTCAAAATCCGCTGAATTCATATCTAAAATTAATGAAATTTATAATCTTAATGTTAATATAGATTTGACTCAGTCGGATTTAGAAACGATCCTTCAGGATAAAATAAGGCTGAAACTTCTAAGAAATGATTTCAAAACTATTTTTAAAAATATCAACAAAACGGGGTTGATTGTCCAGCATAAGCCAATTAATTATTCAAGATTATCAATCAGAAAGCAAAATACTTTTTCTCCATATTATCATAAATACCGCCACTACCGCCGCTCACTTTCTAATGAAACGTATTTTATAGATAGACATAATAATCAGATATTCTATTGTGGAGGCGTTAGTCTTCTCACTGGCGATATTCGTTTTGATGACATTGATAAAGCATCATATATTAGAGGTCACTTACAGCATCTTTCTGTACTTCAAGTTCCTCACCACGGGTCTTCAAACGGTTGGAATAGTACCAAACTTGAATCTTTCAATAATGATAACACAGATGTTATTATCAACTTTGGATTTGGAAATACATATGGTCATCCAAGACCTAATGTACTGCAAGATTTATATTCTGCAGAATTTGACGTACATTTTTGCAATCAGTTTGAAGAATATTGCTATTTAATCAATTTAAAACTTTAATAGTTAATGGATACAAAAAAAAGGATAGGTCTATCACTTTCAGGTGGTGGCTACAGAGCTACAATTTACCATTTAGGAACTTTGAAGAAGCTTCAAGATATGAAAATATTAGATAAAATTGATATTATATCGACTATATCTGGCGGGGCAATCACTGGTGCATTATATGGTTTAAACAATGGTGATTTTAACCATTTTGAAAATCAGGTTCGTTCTGCAGTAAAAAAAAATATTATAACGGGTATTTTAATTTCTTCAAGATTTTTGTTTGCTGCAATTCCAATATTATTAATTCTAGCTCTAATTCTACTTTCTGAATTGGAAAAAGGTTATTCATTTATCGCATTTTTTATTTTGATATTACTTATTTTAAAATTTCAGTTTCGACTTTTTCCAATTAGTAAAATAATAAATAAGCTATATTCAAAGTATTTTTTTAAGGACTGTAAATTACCAGCTCTTAGAGAATTTCCAATTATACTGATTAATACAACTAATTATGATACCGGAAGACCGTTCACATTTTCAAAAAATAGAATGGGTGATTCAGGGTATGATTACAAAGATGACGTACGTCAAGAAAAAATGTTTAATCACCAAGAGTTTCCAGTTTCTTTAGCTGTAGCATCTTCAACGTGTGTACCCTTTGCATTTACGCCTATTTATATTAACAAACAATATTTTGCTAATACCCAAAACTCTAAAAGTATAAAACCTTGCCTGGTAGATGGTGGGGTTTACGATAATCAGGGTTTACACAAGTTAACTCAGAGGAACAGTGCATATTCTTCTGATATTATTATTGTTAGTGATGCGGCAGCGGGTTCGTCCAAAAAGAAAGAGATGAATAATACAGTAAAATTGTTAATTGGTACAGGTGACGCTTTTATGAACAGGATTAAAAACTTCCAGATGGTCAGGAATGTTTATGAAAACAAGAAATATCTAAAAAGACCAATTGCTTACCAATCATTGGCTTGGGACTTTGATAACTGTTTTAAAAGTTTTATGAATAATTTGAAAAAGGGTTTGATACTTGACGAAGTTATTGAATGTCACGGTATCTCTCAATTGGTAATTGATGAGAATTGGAAAGAGATTGAGCAATATATGAAAGAGAGAATTAACTACGAAAAGATGAAAGCAGATAAGCCTACAAATGATGAACTTGTTATTGCTAGAAGTGTTTCAACAAATCTTTGGTCTTTAAAAGATAAGCAGATTGATGCATTGATGAAACAAGCATCTGTGCTTACTGAGCTTCAGATAAAACTTTATTGTCCATCTATCGTAGATGGTGGCTATTTTAGATGATAGCGTTTACTAAATATAATTTGAAATCTAAAATATTTAGTAGAGCAAATCATTTACAATAATAGCAATGTTTATCTTAAAGTAAATATCTTTTTATTCTGTCATTAAAAATTATTTGACTTTTGGAATTAATCTTTTATAGCAAAATTTTCTTTAGGTAAAAAATGGTTTTTCAAAAATTCGAGTAAAATTACCATTATGATCAATTTTCAAATACCATGTTTTTGAATCACTGTTAGAAACCTCAAATTTAAGCAAGTTTCGTTGAGACTTCATATAATTCGTGATATGTTCTGAAGGGTAATTTTTATTACCTTTAGCTGATACAAATACATATTGAGGATTAAAAATGTCAATCATCTTTTTTGACGTATTATTTTTACTGCCATGATGAGGCAAACTTAAAAAAAATAGATCTTTTAAGTCAGTATCCCATAAAGGTATCTCATTTTCAAATGATTCGATACCGGCATCACCAGTAAACAATATTTTTTTAGTACCCACCTGTAATAGAGTTATGATACTTACCATATTTGTTGCAGTGACTCCATTTTGTAGACTGCTTTTTTCTAATATACTACCATCATTTATTTGATTATCAGGGATTTTCTTGCGATCTGCTATAAATTCGGAGAATTTTCTTATCCCATCTATTTTATTGTTTTCATAATTTGCCTTAAGATCTTCTTTAATAGCTTCTTTTCTTAAAGCTGGCAGATTTCTTTCGTAGAAAGTATACGTTGGCCCCGCAACTTTAAACTCTGAAAATTTTTGAAAAATTTTTCCTTTAAAAGGCTGTGACATCTTTTCTTCAAGGTTGTATTCTCGGATTTTCTTCACAACCCTTAATAGGTCTTGATATGCTTCAATGACAAAGTTTGCAGAAATTTTGCTTGGGTAATCCACAAATATGAAATTTTTTTGCAAGCTATTTATTTGCTCGTTTAAAAAAATTACTTCTTGTTCAACTGTCTCTTCTATAGTATGTATCCAAATTTCTTGAATTTTGTCGTGGTACTCATCTAAGATTTTCTCGATACCACCAATATGGTCATTATCATAATGTGTACATATTAATAAATCTATTTTGTCGTCGAATAGAGGTAGAAGCTCTTCAATTCTTTTCTTAACTTTAGGATAATATTTTTTATATCCGCCATCAATTACAATCAAAGATTTCCTTTCCCCATCCTTCAACATTAACAGAATTGCGTCACCGTTTTCGACGTTTATCATATTAATTTCAAATTCCACGATCATAAGTTTTTTCAAATTTAACTT
This sequence comes from Chryseobacterium sp. RLHN22, assembly GCF_051011795.1. Taxonomy (NCBI): domain Bacteria; kingdom Pseudomonadati; phylum Bacteroidota; class Flavobacteriia; order Flavobacteriales; family Weeksellaceae; genus Chryseobacterium; species Chryseobacterium sp. RLHN22. Next base: position 84,704 of record NZ_JBPCHW010000005.1, on the reverse strand, counting down.
TTTTTGGTGTAAATATCCTTTTTTTATATCGCATAAAAACGATAACTAAAATTTCATGAATAAGCCCTATGTCATAGGTAATGAATCGGATCTTAATCAGGTATCAATGACTAGCTATAAATAATTTCTCAAAATATCTGAATAATACTAATTCGGAAGTATTTGACACATTAGAAAAATGCAGAAGTTATCTAGCCAGCCGACAGAAGTGTATGTGCTAGATTTGAAGAAAACTTAGCAACTCTTAATGCTTAGTAGATCTTAAGGAAAGCTCCGATTTCCCACCCAATATTGCTAAAGAATATTTTGAGCCGCGTGATTTTCTGAAAATGTATGTACAGATATTATGCGTGAACAATTTTTATAAGTGACATCTGGGTTACTATCAAAGTGTTATAGTACAACAAAATGATAATATTAAAAAATTAACAATTTCTATAAAATTATTACTCATGCTAATGAGCTTCTTTAAGTGTTCATTCAGATTTGCTTAAATCTGCGTTTCTTTTTTTTATAAAATCTGTAGGGCGGATCCCATTAATTTCCTGAAATAAGTTAGAGAAATTCGTTCTTGATGCAATTCCACATTCTTCAGCCAGAGTTTCAATCGTGTAGCTGAGATACTTTTTATCGTTATACAGTTTAGAAGTGATAAAGTTGATTCGTAATTCGCTCAAGTATCGGGCGAAATTAGCTCCCTTGTGATCATTTATAACTTGGGAGAGGTAATTGGAATTTGTTTTAAATTTTATTGCCAGCTTGTTTAGTGTAATTCCGCCTTTTGTGAATTCCTCCTTTTCTTCGAATTGCTTCAATTTCTTTAAAATATCATCAATAATTGCTTTATCCAAGTTAGAAGGATTATCGATTTCCTGAGTTGTATTCTCTTGAATTGCAATAGAAGAATCGGATAACTCGATATTGTTTAAAAGCTTCTCTTCTAATAACTGATACTTCTCCTTGATGTTCTTTTCTGACTTGAATCTTAAAACTACAATAATGATAAGAACCACAGTTAAGATTCCGAATGCCGCTATTATTAACATACTCCAGGAAGATCTTTTTTCAAGCCTGACCTTCTCTTCCTGTAGGGTTTTAGTGTCATAATCTTTATGAATTCTTGTAGATAGATAAGTGAAATCTTTTGATAGTAGACTGTCCGCCTTCAAAAGTTGTTTGGTATAGAAAAGTTCCTTTTCAGGTTGTTTTTCTTTTTTATAATAATCAATCAAAAGTTCATAATTCTGCCTAAGTTCGGGAAGAATAAAGTTATTTTGTTGAAAGATCGAATCAACCTTTTGAAAATAGCTAACAGCTTTGTCACGTTCATTCATTGCAAGAAATGTTTTGCCTATATAAAAATAATCCACACTTCCCCACGCAAAATCTTTGACCCCACTTATAGGCTTTAAGGATTTGTTAAGAGATGCTAACGCAAGCGTATATTTTTTCTTTCTGTAATTTGAAATCCCTGATTCTTTAAGAAAGTAACCATATTCTTGCTGATAGAGAGTGGAATTGTGTATTTGTTTTAAACTTAGATCAATGAGCGAATCAGCTTTCTCATATTTTTTTAAGTTCCGATAACAAACTGCCAATTGATGTAAGGAATTATAGTAGCCTTTCCTGTGATTAAAAATTAAATTTTCGTGGATGTTCTGATTGATTTTTGATTTGAAATAAATGATACATTCCTTAAATATATCTTCTGCTTCATCATAATAGCCCAAATAACTTTTTACTACACCTAAATGATAGAGATTCTGATATTTTTGAAAAGGATCCTTTGCGTTTTTTAGATATTCATAAGCTTTGAGGTACTGATCAAGTGCAGATTGATATTGGCGATAATTGAAGTAATAAACAATTCCCTTTCCCAGATATGAATTGCCGATAAGGTCATTGTCCTTTGTTTTTAATGCTGCAATAATTATACTGTCCGAATATCTTAATTTATTTGCCTTGGCAGATGAATAAAATAATGCATCCTGGTACGCTCTTGCCAACTGATAATGGTTCTGCTCTTTTTTAGATTTTGTGATTAAGGTGTTTACCAATGGTAGAGCACGCTGGTCATTCTCTGCATACTTCTCATATTTTGATCTGATTTTGTAAAATTCACTGTAGTTTTCATTTTGTGAAAAAATAGTGTTAAAAACAAGTAATAATAAAACTACATAAATTCTGCTATTCATTCTGCGTTTTTAAACGATGTTTAATAGGGTCAAAAATAATAAAAAAGAGGTGATTATGAGGAATATTATTATCTGTAATGTGAAATATTGAAAATTGATCAATGGCTCTTATAAGAGTAACATAATCAGTAGTATACGAAAGTGCTAATTCTTGAATTAGCACGTGCCAATTATGGAATTAGCGCAAATATCGTTTTTAGAGGAGCTAGGTTCAGTATAAATTTGACATCGAATTCAAAGCAACCGGCCGGGATAAACTCCAAATCTTTAAACAATGACAAAGCTTATCTCAATCATTTCATTTTTCTCAATTTTATTAACTACTGTATCGTGCAGGCAAAATGACGAAGTATTCTCTGAAGACAATCAATTTACAAACAATTATAGCTCTAGCTATTTAAAAAGAGAAATTCCTACGGACACAACTTATGTCAAAACAAGTAAAAAAGACTCACTTAAAAATGTTGGAATCGGTTTCGAAGGTGACCCACCGCCAAAAACAGGGCAGCAATGGAGAACAGCGAATGCAAAAAAATAAAGCTACATTAAAATGCTAAGGATTAAATCTATTTCCGCAATCTTTTTATTTGGTACGTTCAGCCTTTATCACTCTCAGACTCTTTCAGGAAAAGTTACCGATAACAAAGGGAAAGGCTTAGCCAACGTTGAGATTGTTATTTTAAAGAAAGATTTAAGTACGGCTGGGGAAGTTTTAACTAATAAACAAGGTGATTTTTTGTTGCCTTTACCAGTCAACGAATATCTACTACGTGTAAAGCAATCATCTAATATACTTTATGAAAGATCTCTGTTTATAAAACCTAATGGGCTTAACCTGGGCAATATAAAGGTATCTTCGTTCCAAAATATTCAGGAAGTAACGATTAAAGGTAAAAAGGGGATAATTGAAAGAAAAGTGGACAGAATGGTATTTGATGTTGAGAAATCGGTTTTTAGTCAGGGAACTGACTTATTAGATTTACTTTCAAATACTCCCTTGGTAAAGGCCACGGATCAAGGTATTAGTATTATAGGAAAAGGTTCGGTACAAATAATGGTTAATGATCGGATTATTCAAATCTCAGGAAAAGATCTAATAGCTTATCTAAAAACATTACAAACAAATGATATTTCAAAAGTTGAAGTAATTACATCACCATCTGCAAAATATGACGCCGAGGGTAACGGAGGTCTAATCAATATTATCACCAAAAGAAATTTAAAAGAAAATTTTAGTGGTAACCTCTCAACATCTTTTGTTAAAAATACAAAAGAATCTTTTTACAATAATGTAGCGATTAATTACAATAAGAAAGCCTTTAGTTCTTCAGTAAAATTTCGACATACGGATTATTCAGCAATGATTTATGAAAATCAGGATGCTCTATTCTTTGATGGCAGCGCCCTTAATAATCATACCGATCGCGAAGATAACTCAAAAACTGTCGGATTAAATGTTGATTTATCATATAAAACTTCGCAGAGAAATACTTTGGGACTGATGTACGACATCGGTAAGACAACAGTCAAATATCTGAATGATAACGAGACATCCTATTTTACCAAAAGCAGATTGGATTCAGTGCTGACAACTAATTCAACATATCGCAATCCAAATACAACACAGACTTTAAGTATTTATAATGATTTGAAAATTGGCAAAACGGGCTCCAAAATAAGTTTCACGGCAAACTATTTTAAAAGTAACCCATTAACCCAACTTGACTTTGTAACAAATAATTTCAACAATGATCAATTGTCAGTAAGAAATACGAGCGATTTAGGTTATCAGGTAATTTCTGGACAGTCGGATTTATTTTTATCGCTTGAAAAATTCAATTTTGAAGCTGGACTAAAATTTACACGTTTTAAAAATGATTCGGACATTGAATACTTTAATGTAATTGAAAGTGTTTATGTTATTGACCCAAATCAAAGTAACGAGTTTGGACTGAGAGAGGATAATTTTGCTGCATATGTTTCTTTGTACAAGCCATTTGGAAAATATTTGACCTTAAAGGCTGGTCTTCGTTATGAATATACTGATTTGCTATCTTCCGCAAGTGCAGTGTCGAGTAGTTATCATTCTCAGTATGGTAAATTTTTCCCAAATTTTAACTTAATGTATAAAAAAGGTAATAACAGTTTTACTGTGAATTATAATAAAAGGATTAACCGACCTCGCCTAGGTCAACTAAATCCATTCAGATGGTATTCCAACCCATTTGTATACATGGAAGGAAATCCCTATTTACAGCCTACTGTTAGCCATAATGCAGAGCTTAACTATTTATACAAGAATATGTTTATGGCCAGCGTATTTGGAACTCAGCAAAATGATGCCTATGGAGCTCTTATCAGAATTCAAGATGGAGTAAAGGAAACAAAGACGCAAAATGTCTACTCAATCAGAAATTATGGAATTAATCTTTCATATTACAGTGATATTTTGCCATTTTGGAATTTGTCTATAAATGCATCTGCTTACTATTCCGAATCTTCGTCAAAATATCAGGATATTGCTGCGTTTAATGGCCTTTCAGCAAATTACAGTCTCAACAATTCTTTATTATTAAAGAAGAAAAATGCTTGGTGGCTTTATGTAAACTTTGCACATAGCCTGCCAGGTAAGGAGTCAAATGTAATAACCAAGAACGTCAGCAATCTAACTCTTGGAACTAAGTTTAATGTTTTTGCAAATAAAATAACAGTCAACATTCGTGCGAGCGATGTTTTGAAGGGAACAGTCAGCAAAGGTTCACTTTCTTACCAAACATTTAATCAAGCGTACAATAACTACTACGATAACCAGAATTTTAGCGTGAGTTTCAGTTATAATTTTGGAACAAATAAAAATCAGTTCCGAAATACTCAGTTCAGTGAGCAATATCGAGCTAACTAAGTCATTTGAATATAGTAGGTTAAACTTTGTTCGATTCCAGGAGTTAACTCTACCTAAAATAACCATTTTACTGATGTATATACTAGGATAAGATTTACAAAATCAATTGCTCAATACCGATAGAATTCTTTTTAAAATATTGTTCTGTTTTAATATTAAAAAAAAATATACAAAAAGGTGGTATCCGAAAAGCCTTAATAGAGTAGGAATAATTAACAATTTTTTTTTATGAAAAAGCAAAAATTTGCTCCTTTGTCATTAGACAAAGAAACTGTAAGTCTTTTAGACAAAAAACAACTGCAAGGAATCAAAGGAGGTATCGGAATCGGAACTGACTTAGGTTTGGGATCTGGAACGTGTGGCTCTGGCGGTAGTGGTTGTGGTGCTGGAAATTCAGGAACTTGTGGTTCTGGAGGTAGCGGATGCAGCGTAGGTAATTCAACTGGTTGCGGATCTGGTGGTAGCCAGTGCATTGCTGGGTAATTAGAACCGTTTAAGAAAAATGTTCTAGGCACACATTTTCTGGTAATTTTCCAGATGATAACATTGTTATCGTCTGGATTTTAAAATTTTTTTCATGAGTTATAAATCCAACTTTTATCATCTGAACAAATGCATGGTGAGAAATCCCATGTTACCTTTAAACCACCCTTTACTGTCAAAGTGTGTAGATCTTACAAGCAAAGATGAACTGATTAGTGCAATTAATTCAATAATGAGTATATCTGAAATAGAGAATGCTTTGCAGGTAAGTCACCGTGATTTCTATGTAGAAATAAAAAAGAACACCAGTAGAGAATATCAGAAATCAGATGTCAATAAATTAACCAAGATTTATCTTTCATTGTATAAATATTTGAGCAGAATAACATTTAGAAGTACACCATACGGCTTATTTTCTGGTGTCTCTATGGCCGAAATTACTTCTGCGAACAAAAGCTTACCGTTAGATAAAAGCACAATGTTTATCAATGTGCAACCACAATTGCACGAATATATACAATTCATATCGAAATTAAATATTAATTTTCTTACAGAGCACAACATCAAGCTTTTTTTAAATCCAACTCTGTATTCGCTTCAAGACAAATTTTATTATGTGGAGAAAAACCTTGAACAATCACATAATGCCTCATTGATGACTGTGTCGAAGAATAAGATACTATCAAGAGTAATAAAGATGTGCAGGAAATCCATGCTTACGGTTGATGAAATTTCAATTGGTATTTTATCTTTCCTAAAAGGTTATTCTAGAGAAGAAATTTCTTCATATATTAATCAGTTGATTAAATCTCAAATTCTTTTGCCTGATTTATATATAAATCCCTCAGAAGAAGATCTCAGTTTAAATATTCAAAGAAAACTACATGCGTATAAAGATTTTCCTCAAATCAAAGAATATTTCAGATTTATAACATCTATTTGTGAAGCTAATTTAACTGGAAGTATTGAGTCTATTAAGGAAATTAAAGCAGTTTATCAGGATAAATCTATTGCAGTGGATGTTCGATTATCCAAAAATAAAGTGAGTATACCTTCAGAATTTGTAGAAAAAATCTCGGAGCAGTGTTATAGCCTATTTAAAAAAATGCCGAATAGAAATGCGCCTTTTCTAGAACGATTTATTGCACAGTATGTCAGTAAATATGAGAATGCTCAAATTCCTTTACTTGAAGCACTGGATCCAAATTTTGGAATTGGATATGCTGAATTTTCAATTGGTAATGCTGAATTTCAGCCTCTAACGAAAGGAATTGCTTTTAATGAAGGTACTATCTACAACAGTCAGAATTTAATTGATTCTGTTGTAGAAAAATCTTTTCAGAGATTTAAAGAACAAAGTAGTTCAGTTATTGATATTGAAGATGAGCTAAATTTATTACCGGACTTAAGTTCAGGTCAGATTCCAGTGAACGAAAGTTCATATATCTTTGGAAATATTTCTGCAGATCAGGATTTCCAAAATTTCACTTTTTTTCCAGATCAAATTTATGCTAATCAAGCTACTAAACTCTTTAAAAGGTTTTCGACATTGGGCGATGATATTATAGAATCAATCAATCAAATTTATCAGCTAGAGCAGGAAGTAAACCATAATTCAATCTTAGCAGAAGTGATTACCATTCCCAATAATCATTTCTCGAATATAGTACTCACTAAATCATTTAGGAAAAGTGAAATTCCTCATTTCACATTGCAAAATAAAAATACGAAGAATATTCAACTTAGTGATTTGGTAATTTGTATTCAGGAAGGAAAATTAAGATTGTATTCGAATAGCTTAAAGAAAGAAATAATTCCAGTTGTTTCTCATCCTTACAATACATATCTCGAAGATCCTATCTGTAAGTTTCTTTCTGATGTTGCAAACCAGTATACCGGAGGTGGTAGATTTTGGAGTTGGGGTAAATATGTGCAAGAAAAACATCTTCCCAGAATAACCTTCAAAAATATCATTGTTAGTCGTGAATCATGGTGTATTAAGAAGAAACCTAACAATTACAGCAATCCGATTGAGACTGAAAAACTTATTGAGTCACTTATTAAAGCCAGGAAACTTCCTGTTAAAATCATTCTCTCTAACATTATAAATTCTGACAACGAAGTGATGTTAGACTTATCTACACCAATTGCGCGTCAAATACTTGCAAAAGAAATTAACTTTAACACAGTCTATCTCTTTGAAGACATTTACAGTGAATCTAGATTGATCTCAGATGGTGCCGGTTATTATAATACAGAAATTGTTATTCCTTATTTAAACCGAAGGGAAAAATATGATTTTCCGTTAACAAGAATTGATAACTTGCAAAAAAGAACATTCTTACCTGGAGAAGAATGGTTGTATGTTAAAATTTACGCCGGAAGTAAATTAGCCGAAACTATATTATCAACTATTGTTTTGCCATTTACAAAACAACTGGTGAAAAGTAAAAAAATTGATAAGTGGTTTTTTATTAAATATAATGATCCGCAATATCACCTTAGAGTTAGATTTCACAAGTCGCCAGACTGTAGTAGCATCGAATGGAATGCTATTTTGTATAATTTAACTGCGGTAATAAATAAAAAACTGGGCAGTAATCTTCATTATAAAATTGTTGTTGATACGTATCATCGTGAATTAGAAAGATATGGTCAGTTGCCGCTTGATTTAAGTGAATTGCTATTTTATTATGACAGTACCTGTGTAGCCAACTTTTTAAAGGATATTTATGGGGACGAAGGTGAGATCTACAGGTATAAATTTTCACTGCTTAATGTTGACAATCTTCTTGATAGCTTTGGCTATTCAATCCATCAGAAGAAAGAAATTTTAGCGAGTATTAGCCAAGAATTTTTTAATGAGCATAAAGAATACTTTGATAAGGAAAAAACTTTAAGACAGTTCTTAAATAATAGATACCGCGAGCTTAGATCTGAGATTCAAGAAGTTTTCACTACCGGTTCGGAGTGCCATCAGGAGCTTTCGCCCTACCTTATAAAACGGAACAGATTTATTGCGAAAAATAGAAATTTATTTACTATTGCTATTGATCAATTGATCTACAGCTACATTCATATGACTCTTAACAGACTGTTTTTAATTAATCCACGACATCACGAATTACTGGTTTATCATCTACTAAATAAATATTATGAATCCGAAATTGCTAAACAAAGAATTGAATTTGCTGGATAATTCATTAAATGATATTATTCAGTGTATAGAAATGCATAGGAACCATAAAGCTCTTAGCAGCCCGTGTTTCGATACCGGCCTGCTGGGTACATCTTTTTTCTATACATTACTTTATGACTATGCAAATGATGAACGTTATCTTGACACTGCATTTAAATTTTTTGAACAGGGTTTGTACGCTATCAATGGGGATTTTCACCCGACCTACCTCAATGATTCTTTAGATAGCCATATTGGACAAATAGGCAGATACTTGAACTTTATTACGGAGCACAAAAATTTTTGTGATTATGATTTTTCAGATTATCTTAATCATTTAGATGAACTTTTGCAAAACTTGTATCCCTCAAAGATCCTCAAAGGTGACTTTGACATTGTATCTGGAGCTCTCGCCTCTGGAGTCTACTTTCTGACTAGAGATAGTAATATCGCTACACAGGCCCTCAATAATATAGTCAAAGGAATTTATAATGCAAAGAAGATTAATAGTAAAGGATATTATTGGACTGTGCCGACGTTAGGCAATAGAATCTATTTAGGTATTTCACACGGTTCTGCCATGTTAATCAACTTTTTATGCGCCGTTTATAAAAAGGGAATTGCTAAGGAAATGTGTGAAGATCTAATTTATAACGCTTCAAGATATCTTCTTAACAATAAAAGGATTAATAAATATACAGGTTTGTTTGATAACTATATAGGAGAAGAACCTGAACCCAAACAATTCTCTGTATGTTATGGTGATATAGGAAATGGGTTGGCTTTGCTGAAAGCTGGTAAAGCTCTTAAAAGCGATTTGCTTGTCAACGAGTCCTCTGCTGTTTTAAATAATTGTCTAACCAGAAATTTTGAAGACAATTTAACGCTTGATGCAAGCATATATTATGGTGCGGCAGGTCTTTATATTGCCTTCGCAGAGGTTTATTCCCTGACAGCTGATGTAAGGTTTTTGGAAAAAGCTGATTACTGGCTAAACTGTATACCTAAGTATAAAGTTCATGATAATGACTATGCTGGGTTTAAAACTAGATTGCTCGACCAGGTTTTGAGTTGGAATATTTGTTTTGGTTGGGGCATTACAGGTATAGGAAGTGTTATCCTTAATAATCATACAAAAAGTTTTAAATCTTTAACACCATTAACGCTTTTAACATAATGATTAATCATTCTCTAATACAGCGCTTTCTAAATGCTCCCGAATCATTTTCAAAGTCTCTAAATATATCAACTTACGAATACGATGTCACTTCATTAAGAAAAATTTTGCACCTGCGAGAACTTAAGGAAATAACAGGAGTAGACGATAAGATGATCGATTTTATTGATTCGCTTGATTTTGAATTGGGTAAATTACTTCCTGGAATCATCCAGGGCCATAATCTTTATAGCGAGTATTTGGCAATCGAGAGAAAAATATTAGATACAGTAGATGGTGTCCTTTACATTTATGCAAAACAATCTGCATTATCGGTTCTTTCCTTAATCTTATATAAAAGAAACGAGTTTGAACAAGCTATTAAAATAACACAGGAGTGTATAATTCTTAATGAATTCCTTGTTAATAAAGGAATGTTTACAATGAATGTTCGTATATATGAGCAGATAAAAAACATAACAAAAATTTATCACCGTGCCGGTCAGGATCAAAAAGGATTTCAACTCGCAGCTGATCTGTTTAAATATTTGTATTCAGGTAAGCCCACTTCTGTCAATTTTTATTCTACAATCATCAATAATGCAGAGTTATATAAAAAAACTCCCATTTTGAGAGAAACATATACAAATGATGTATTCTTAATCTATCTGCAGGAATACATGCGTTTTAAGAATCCTTCATTCACAGAACTGGACTGGATCGAAAATTTGGATTTTGAGGTCTTCAGTGAGGATAGAAAATTTATTTTCAACTGGATTTACATAACAAAACTATTCTACAAAAAAAATTACGATGAGTATTTAGAATGCCTTGAGTTCTTCCTTGATGATGATGTAACAACATATTATGATTTACTAAAAGTAAATTTATTGTTACACTTTAAGAACTTCATTGGGCAATCAGATATTTCTAAGCAGAATAAGGAACTGATAGCTGACAATATCGAATACTATTTTAAAAATAATATTGGTCTTAACAAAAACATTCTCCAAAATATATTAAATGAAAGTTATAATCCAGCATGATCAAATGGATTGCGGTCCTGCCTGCTTAGCTATGATTTCTTCTGAGCATGGTAAAGATTTTGGCATGCAATTTCTTCGTGATAAAAGTTTTATTACGAAGGAAGGGGTATCTCTTTTGGGAATGATTGAGGCTGCTGAAGAAATCGGAATGGAAGCTTATGCTGGAAAATTAAAAGTAGAAGGCTTTCAGAAAAATATGCTGCCTTGCATTTTACATTGGAATCAAAATCATTTTGTTGTTTTATATGATATAAAAAAGAAATGGTTCTCAAGGCAAACAAAGTTTAAAATTGCTGATCCAGGTTATGGCTTGATATCATTAACTGTTGATAAATTTAAAGAAGCATGGCTTTCAGATGAAAATAAGGGTGTTGCACTTTTTCTTCAACCCACTGAAAAATTTTATAATCAAGATCCGCCAAAAGAAGATAAATTATCAATAACCTATTTATTTCAATATCTAAAACCTTATAGAAAACAATTAGTACAACTTTTTTTTCTATTGATCTCCGGAACCTTGACGACTTTGGCTTTTCCAATTTTGACTCAAAAATTAATAGATGATGGAGTAATGAAAAAAAGTCTTTCAGCAATTACTTACATTCTTCTTGCACAAATTATGTTTTTTCTTGGCAATATGATTTTTAGTATTTATAGAAACTGGATTGTTTTGAAGGTAGGAACGAATATTAATATTCAGATAATTTCAGATTTTCTAAAAAATATTTTTAAGCTTCCAATCAAGTTTTTCGATACCAAGCACATGGGGGATTTTAATCAGAGGATACAAGATCACGAAAGGATTGAAAATTTTTTGACGTCAGAAAGCCTTGTTACACTATTCTCAATTATTACATTTTCGATTTTCTTCGGAATTTTATGGTATTATGATTTCAGAATATTGATAGTTTATGTTTTTTTTACTGCATTATCAATAGCATGGTCATTATATTGGCTTAAAAAACGCGCAATATTAGATTACTTCAAGTTTCAACAAAAAAGCGAAAATCAGGAATCTATTTACGAGATTATTAATGGGGTTTCAGAAATGAAGCTAAATCAGTTTGAACATTTTAAAAGAAAAGAATGGGAGGGAATTCAGCAGAAACTTTACAAAATTAATATACGTATTCTAAAAAATGATCAGTTTCAGCTTTCGGGATTTGATTTTATTAACCAGCTTAAAAATATTATGGTAACATTTTTAGCTGCTTCATTTGTTATTAAAGGAAATATGACTTTGGGAGCACTACTAAGTATCTCTTATATTATTGGTCAAATGAATTCTCCAGTTACGCAACTTATGTCATTTTTTAGATCACTACAAGATGCAAAACTTAGTCTTTCAAGACTTAATGAAGTACAAAAACACCCTGAAGAAGAATTAGAGCATCATATACCTCTAATCGCAAATACCCTTTTGGAGAACGAAGTTAATCAAAAAGGCATCACATTAAAAAATGTATCCTTTCAATATGAAGGCCCTCAATCTTCTTATGTACTAAAAAATATTAATTTACAAATTCCGGAAGGTAAAATCACTGCAATTGTTGGTGCAAGTGGAAGTGGTAAGACGACTCTATTAAAATTGCTTCTAAAGTTTTATCAGCCAGTAGAAGGAGAAATTTTATATGACAATTTTAATTTAGAAGATATCTCACCAGCAAGTTTAAGAAATAATTGTGGAGTTGTATTGCAAGATGGATTTATATTCTCTGATACCATTGAAAGAAACATCGCTACAAGTGATGAAGTAATTAATAGTGATCAACTAAACTACGCAATAAATACTGCTAATATAAATGCCTTCATAGATGATCTAGCTTTAGGATTGAAAACTAAGATTGGTGCTGCAGGAAATGGTATTTCCGGTGGACAAAAGCAAAGAATTCTTATTGCAAGAGCAATATATAAAAATCCAAAATATATCTTTCTGGATGAGGCAACTTCAGCACTTGATTCGGAAAATGAAAAAGTTATTCATAAAAATTTACAGTCATTTTTCAAGGATAGAACTGTTGTAATTGTGGCACATAGACTAAGCACTGTTAAGAATGCCGATAATATTATTGTTTTGAAAGATGGTGCTGTTGTCGAACAGGGTAAGCATGATTATTTAGTAGAATCAAAATCCAACTATTACACCCTGATTAAAAATCAGCTTGAATTAGGAGCTTAAGTCATGACCTAACATTTACCGAAGTTAATTAACCTATATAAATCCAATGATCCTATTTCAGTGCGCAATGTTGTAGTTTCATTAACAAACTAAAAAATGTAACATGAAAAACAAAAGATTAGTAGTAACTGCCTTACTTGGCATTTCTACTATTTTAGGCTCTTGCAGTGAAGAGTTAACAAATATTGATTCGACGTCTCCAGAATTGGAAATTAAAGATGCGTCAGTAAAGAATGGACGATTATATTTTCCAAATAAAGAATCACTGCAGTATCATTATGATCAAATTAAAAATGAAAGCGAAGAAGTAATTGCGCAGTACGTGGATGATAAAAACTTCATTTCACTGCGTCCCGTTTTAACAGAAAAAAATGAGAAGCTTATATCAACAAAACTTAACGAAAGAATTAACAAAATTCAACAACGAGCAAAAAATAATCCGAAAGGTTTTGCAGCAAGGTATATTTCATCAGTAACCAGCGATGAGGAAATTATTGATGATATCGATGATTTAGAAGAAATTGTTGGTGATGATGCTTATGGAGCTTTCTTAAATGACCAGGCAGAAATTCAAGTAGGTCCGGAAATTTACAAGTATACTGATGTCGGATTGTTTGTAGTTAATGAAGCAAAATATAATAGTCTGGAACCTTACTTATTGAGTCAGAATATCTCAACTGATATTATGGTAAGAACTGATGAAACGCAAAGATTAAATTATTTTCAAATGCATCCTTGTAATCAGTTAACTACTGTTTATGATGACATTAGCTATTATAATGGTTTAGATTGCGGCTCAACCGGAGGTGGATACAACCCTGGTGGTGGCGGAGGTGGATATACTCCTCCTCCTGTAGTTGATCCTAATATTCAAATGACGAACTTTATTAACGGACTTCAAAACTGCTCACCGAAAAATGGTCTTTTCGATGGAGTTTTCGGAGATAGTGATGTTTGTATTGATAAATATGAAAGCCGTTATAGAGTTAAAACAAAAGCATATAACTACAATTATTATTTAGTATATAATTTAGGAGTAAAGGTTAAACACCAATATAAAGGCTGGACCGGCATCTGGAGAAAAGAAAATGCACAAGAAATTAGACTGGGGGTAATCTCAGGTCAGTTTTCGTATGACTATGCATCACAGTTGCATCAGCCGGCTACACAGTATGGGATAACCACTATTTACAACAATAATAGTAGAATGATGTTTGATGCTAATGTAAATTGGTCACAGAACGGATTAAATATTATAGGGTATTCAACTCAAGCTTTTCCTAAAATTCTTAAAGATGATATCGTTATTGAACAATTTAGTAATAATCAGTATATCAATCAAGCTATTCAAGCTGGAAATAAACAGTTGACAGCTGATAAGTTGAGCCAGCATTTTTGGAATTATGTAGTACCAAATACAGGGGAGTGGTGGCAAAATTTAGGGAAGTCAAAACCGGCTGCGAACAATATTACATACACTTACAAAGCACCAGAATTCGGAAAAATACTGATTCAAAAAACGATGTACCAGCATAATTATAATGATGATAAACTTGAAAAATCATTTGACTGGGGTTTCCAAATTGGATTTAAGATGGGAGATGATGGAAACATTTCTCCTGATACTAGCGGTAGTGCACTAAAAAAACCACAGGAATTCAGAATTCTGATGTATGGTATTGCTAAAAGAAACGGCGTGTGGCATGGAAGTAAGATTAACACAATTAACAATTAATATAATATAATGCGTCTGATATTAATATTTATTTTAATCATATCTCTGCAATCATGTGAGAGAATTATTGAGCAAAATCGATTTAATAGTGAGCAGGAAAATTATACTTCACCATACCAGGGGACCTGGTATGGTGCTTATACTGGTTCCAGTGCAAATTCCACATTTTCTCTAAAAGTTTATAAAGCTGGTAATGTTGAAGTCATTAGAAGTTCAGGAAATACCAGCGAGACTTTTTATGGACAAGTATTAGATAATGGTTCGTTAACTTCTTTATATTCACAAAGCTCAGGATTTACCATGAATGGCAATTTGAATACGAAAAGCGGGACTTGGCAACAGGGTAATCTCTCTGGTAACTGGACCGTAAGCAAACAATAAATTTAAATCATGAAAAAATTAATAGGTGCTCTATTGTTAGTTACTTCAGCAACTCTATCAGCACAAGAGAATAATCCTGTCAAAAGAACATTCTTCGGAATTCAAGCAGGTCTTTTCGGTGCTAATATATACAGTGAAAGTCTTATTTCTGAACAATTCGGTATCAGAGGTGAAGTCAATTTTGAATCATCATTGTGGGGTGGGGACTTATACTCAAAGACAGGTTTTGCTCTCACGCCGCAAATCTCAGTTTCTGCTAAATGGTACTACAACATGACAAAGAGAAAGAATAACGAAGATAATGTAAGATACAATTCGGCAAATTACTTTTCGGGCAAACTGGCTTTTACCCCTGATTGGTTTGTAATATCTAATGTTGATGGTTTACAAATTAATCCGATGATTTCATTTGTACCGACATATGGCATCAGAAGAAGTTTTGCAAAACATTTTAATTACGAGTTTCAAGTCGGTCTGGGGATAGGGAAAATATTAAAGAAAGACTATGATGTCCAAGCAGTACCCAATCTGAGTTTAAGAGTAGGGTATGATTTCTAAAATAATTTTACCAGTAATAAATTGAATATCAATATCGATTAGTAGTGTATATATTATCAAATTAAAAAAATTAAACAAATAACTATTTATGAAATCATTTAAAATAATAGCAGCAATAAGTGTTGTTTCAACATCATTGTTCTATTCATGTGCCTCAGAATTGGAGACAGAAAATAACCAAACTGAGCTTACTTCCAATTCTCAAATGCAGGGACGATCAAGAGAAATTTGCGATCTTTTTAATAACGCAACGGAAAGCACTTTAATACCAGGTGTAAAAGCTGTGTATATTGATAATGGAGTTTCTACGACATGCCACAATAATATTTTGGTTTTTCCTACTGAGCAGTCGTACGAAGATGCAATTTTCCAATTAGATCATATGATTGATAATCACAATGACAGTTTTGATCAGCAAACTGCTGGTATGACTGATGAAGAAGCTGATGATTATTCTGATGCAATAGGTTTTGATGAAGACATGCCCCTCCATAAGTTTGAGGACGAACTAGGATTTTGTTCTTTAAGGCAAAATATTTTAACTTTAGAGGATGATTGGTTAAATCAACAAGGTGATGGAGCATGGAATTTAGAAACTAATCCAGATAGTCATTACGTGGAGGATGAAACTGAAAGAGCATTACTTAGTTTAGGATCTGAATTTATTGTTGGTAATTGTAAAGTCGGTTATAAATATTATAAAAGATTTGACTGGGGTACCGTTGAAATCGAAATCAACGATTTAGCTGCACTATCAACTTTAGTAACTGCTCTAAATAATATTGTAGGTCCTACTAACATTAATGGAGCTACATTGGCACAAGTTAATGAAGTTGTAAATGCATCTGACAGTCCTAATAAAGTTGATATTAAAGATATTGGTGCGATTATCGGTGCTTTACAACCTAGTACCGATTGTAGAGAAATAGCTAAAGAAAAAGGCGAAAAAGTATTTAGTAGTGATAGGAGAATTATATGGAAAAATAAGTTTGTAAGGAAAGCTGGATTCGGAAATTCATCACCACATGTCAGAGGAAAATCTTTAACTAAATCGTTTAGAAAGAAAAAAGGAAAATGGAAAAAATATAGAGCAACAATCAGTTCAGGTTTTGATGGAGTAATTTACAATAATTGCAGCAACACAGTATCTATGGTAACTTCTAAACAAAAAAAACGTAAAAGATTAAAAGAGCTAAAATCGGTAAGTGATCTAGGAAATTATCAGATACATAAGCTTAAGCCAAATGCACTGATAAGTCAACATAAACAAGAAGGAAACTATTTTCAAGATGAGGTATATTAGTATATATCAATATAGTCGTTTTATTAAAAGCATTGAGGGCAAGTTCCTCAATGTTTTATTCTTATTATTTTCATTAAGTTTTTTTTCACAAACTACCAATTTAAGAGTTGGGATCAAAGCAGGATGGAACTATTCAAATGTTAGTGCTGTAGATGAAAATGGAGAAAAGTCTGGCTATATCAGTGGTATTATAGATGAAGTTTACGGAGCTGTGGTTTTTGAGAAACAGATTTCCATGAGTACTTATTTGCAGGTTGCTCCCACAATATCATTTACTGATGCAGTCACCTTTATAGAATTGCCAATTTATTATAAATACAATTTTTACAAAGATTTGTCGTTACTCGTTGGTCCAAAAATTAATTACATACCTGATGAACAAAATAATAACTTTTATTATTTTCGGAATAGATTCGGTTTCAGTGCAGATATAGGTGTTGAGTATAAGTTGTCCAAACGTTTTAACATTGAAGGAACATTCTCAAAAGGTTTTACCAAACAATTTGATCAATTAGCATTAACATACTATGGAGCAAGAAGAGATGTTTATCGAGTTGGTTTAACTTATTATTTTGTTAATTAGTTTATCTAAATAAACTTAAATCAATATTTTGATCCTCTCCTACACTTATTAAAATTCTTTTCCGATACGTGTCCATAAAAAAAAACTTGATTTTCTTCCAATAAATCAGTTAAGGAATTTTTACTTAATATTCACATGATTATACATCTGCTCGAAAGTGAATAATTTTTATAGATGTTCGAAAAAGCTCGAGAAATTTTTCTCCGTAGTCTATTGTCACTGTACTTAAATGATATACTTTTTGGCAATTAGTAGCATGCATAACTAGCTTTATACTTGTAAAAAAACATGTAATTAATTGTTTATCAAAAGTTGTAAATCGTCAGCAAAAAGTAGACAGTATATAGTATAAAGTTAAGGAGTGTTTTCAAAAAAGAATTACATTTAATTATGGAAACACCTAAAAAGAAAAGTTCCGAAAAATTCGTAAAAGACATCCGTAAAAATACCAGACGGATCTTCACAGCCGAGCAGAAAATTTTAATCGTTATGGAAGGACTTCGTGCAGAAACTTCTGTAGCAGAGCTTTGCAGACAGCATAATATTGCCCAATCTCAGTTTTATTCTTGGAACAAAGAATTTATGGAAGCCGGTAAAAAACGGCTCAATGGTGATGTTGTTAGAGAAGCCACGAGTGATGAAGTGTCGGATTTGAAGAAAGAGAATGCCCGCTTGAAGGAAATGGTTGCCGATTTGGTTTTGCGCTACGACATCGTAAAAAAAAGCTTGGACATGCTGGATTAACTCATAAATACAGAAAGTTTATGAGACGATCAGCAGGAGAAAAGTACGAAATTATTCAAGCCGTAACCACAAGTGAAATTGGTGTTAAACGAACCTTGGAAAGCTTTGGGATTGCAAGAAGTACTTTCTACAAATGGTATCAGAAATACCTTGAAAACGGCTACGATAGCTTGGAGACAACCAAAAGAATATCTAAAAGACAGTGGAACAGCATTCCGGAAGAGCAAAAAGATTTGGTAGTAGAAATCGCTTTGGAACACACCGAACTTTCCTCAAGAGAACTGGCGCACAAAATTACCGATGAACAAGGTGTTTTTATCTCAGAATCCAGTGTTTACAGGATTTTAAAGCAACGGGATTTAATCCCCTCACCCAATCATTTTCTTCTTTCAGCAGCAAATGAATTTAAGGATAAAACAGAATTTGTGCATCAAATGTGGCAGACAGACTTCACTTATTTTAAAGTGATTGGCTGGGGTTGGTACTACCTAAGCACTGTTTTAGATGATTACAGCAGGTCATCCACTGGGAGCTATGCGATTCGATGAAAGCTGAAGATGTGAAAAGAACAGTAAATACAGCGATTGAAAAAGCAAAACTAAAGTCTAAAGCCAAACCAAAATTACTTTCAGATAATGGTTCCTGTTACGTATCAAACGAACTCAGAACATACCTGAAAGACGATTTAAAGATGAAGCAGGTTCACGGAAAACCGATGCATCCGCAAACTCAGGGCAAAATTGAACGATACCATAGAACGATGAAAAATGTGGTTAAACTCAATCATTTTTACCATCCAGAAGAATTAGTGGAAGCTGTAGAAAAATTTGTAGAAAACTACAACAACAAGCGATATCACGAATCTTTGAAAAACCTTCCTCCAGCGGATGTTTACTTCGGAAGATCGGAGCAGATTTTGGAAAAAAGAAAACAAATAAAATCAGATTCAATCCGAAAAAGAAGACAGTTGTATTTTCAACAGAAATTAATAAATTTATAAAACTAAATACTCCTTAAGGAATTATTACAAAATGTCCAAGTTAGTTTGAAGACTTACAGCAGTCCGGTTAAAGTTGTTTAAAATTTTGTTGACTAGCTCTAAAGTCCAGCCATGCTCTAAAAAGAATATATGACAGAACCAATAGATGTGCATTAATAGTAAAAGGATGCTCACTGCCCGCATAAAACCCATGATTTTTGCTAATCCTCTTAAGTCGTCTTCTCCCTGCATTTGATAAATATTTATTGAGGACTAATCTAGAGGCAGGGTGAAAATTATCAGGAAAGATGTCATTTAACGGCTTCAATTTGCTTTATGAGTCATGATATTTTAAAATATTGACATATACTCTTCATGTTGAATAAGAGTGTATAATGCTCTTCATCATATTTTTTTCTTTTTAGATTTTTTCTTCATTCTGTTAGCAAAATCTATTTCCTCAAAGTCTTCAGTTTGAACATCGGGAAGAAGTCCTCCCAATCCTTTAATAAGATCTAATTCAGGTCCTTTACGACTTAAAATATCAAAATAATTATGTATTTCGTGATTATTTAGGTCTTGAACATTGTTATAATGCTGATATTCAGATTTTTGTTCAATTTTATTTTCAGGTTTTTGCTGATTTGAATTCCAATAATCATTAAAGATATTCGCTGAAAATTCTTTTCCCAATCTTGAACCGTTCCATACTGTTTTTGATTGGTTGTCAATGAAAGTAATCCCATACATTTTTCCCTGATCATTCCTTCTTACGATACAGTCGATATTTTTTAATGATAATTGTTTTTTGAATTCCTTTTCTCCCTGAGAAGATTTTAAACAATTTAAAATTTCTTTTTTCAACTTTTGTTTGGAAGGATGATTTTTCAGTAACGATTTATTTTTTTCAAATTGCAACTGAATATTTTTTAGACCGGCCTCCTTCCCAACTCGGGAAGCTTTTATAGGATTGCCTGCTTTTTCACCTTTTTCGTTTAACGGGAAATATAATAATCCTTCTTGCATCTTTCCATCCAACTCACCTTGTACTTTCTCAGTGGTGATATTATATATAGAAAGTAAAGCATTGTATTCTCCTAAGGATTGAAATTGATAATAATGGGGTAGATGCCGTATGACGGATGCGATCTGCTTTTTTACATTTCCTTCATCATATTTTACTGGTTTGAAAATTTTATCATTTTGTTTTCCTATACTTTTTTCAGTATTTGTCAATCCGTATTGATTCTCAATTGCTCTGCAGGCTTTCATCGAGCGTATCCTCTCGAATTTATCCGAAATCTTTTTTCCATTTTCATCCACACATACAGACACAATGTGAATGTGGCTTCTTTCAATATCAGTATGTTTAAAAACTACATAGGGCTGATTGCCGTAACCCATCTCATTCATATATTCCTGAGCTATCTGCAAATATTTTTCATTAGACACCTGATCATCAGGGTGAGGATTTAAAGAAATATGGAGCGTATGTTTTTCAGTATTTTTGTTGGCTAAAAGATAAGGTTCAAATGATTTTGCTAATTGAGACACCGTATATTTTCCATCATAAGTTTCAATCATTTTATTGGTCATTATAATTTCACCTTTATCCTGTTCCATTTTAATGTTATTATAAGATAGAGTGCCAAAGAGATTGCTGCTTCTGCCAATTTTTGCGACCATTCTAATCTGTGTTTTTCAAATGTTTTTGATTAAACTCTTCCGTTAACTGAATGACTTTTTTAAAAATTTCAATCATTCCGAGCGTCTGTTTTTCTAATTTGTAAAGAAATGCAGCTGCTTTCTTCTCTGAAAAATTGCTGTAGAGTATCTTTACAACCTGATTGTAATTAACACCAACAACCCGAAATTGACTGTGAAAAGAAGTCAGTCTCATATAAAAATCTAAAGTTCCCTTATCAAATTTTACGGTCTTGATAGATTTATCAAATATACAGGCAGTAATAAAATGAGCTTTTACATCCATTCCTGATTGTTCAAAAAGTTCTAAAAATTTCGAATGTTCAACAGCATTAAATGAAATGGTATATCGAAACTTGGCAGGATCTGCCTTTGGTCGGCGACCTGTCTTTCTAACTGGCTTACTATTTTTATCGTCCATCATTAATCAATTTTAATTTAAAATAAACATCGACTTCGGAGATTGTTTTCTGCCCCCTGCAAGGGCAAGTTGTTTTAAGCATCCGAAAACGTTTCGAGATGCTCAAAACACAACTTGCCCCTTTCGGGTGAAAGGAAAAGTTCTTTATAGAAATGGATTTGTCGCCATTTTTATTGAGTAACCTTATGCTCTTTATGCCCTAAATATTTCTATAACAAAGTAAGCTGCTATCCTTTAGAATTGCAGCAAAGTATGAGGTGCCAATAGGAGACCTTTAAAGACAACATCGACCATGCATACAAACACAAAGAAGATATGATATTCATTTGCATTAGAATTAGAATGAGTGCAGGCATTCCCAGTTGCAGAGCTGATTGATTTACTGAAGTAATGATGTCTTGAAATCCTGCTTTCCAGCTTTCAGGAATTCAAGCCGTCAGGATCTAAGTATTGCCTGGGTACAAGAAGGAACTCTATCAGGAGGTATTGAAAACTTGATGGTCATCACGGATTATAGAATGCTCTTATGAGGGATAGCCAGACCATCGGCAAGCATTATTGACAACAAGATTTTTAGCTTGAAGTAATTCTTGACTTAGAGCCTGTGTCAGTCATTCTTTTAAATTAAGTTTAACAAAATTCATTAAAAATGGAAACAAAAAAACAAACAACCATTATTGCTTTTTCAACACAGAAAGGTGGGGTAGGAAAGAGTACTTTTACTACAATTATTGCCAGTATCCTTCATTACCGCTTGGGATATAATGTCGCCGTTTTTGACTGCGATTTTCCGCAATACAGTTTAATGCAGATGAGAGAACGGGATTTGAAGACGGTTATGCAGAATGAGGCATTGAAAAAAATGGCTCATAAGCAGTTCACCAGTCTTAAGAAAAAGGCCTATCCTATTTTCCAAAGCGGGGCAGAGACCGTTTTGGAAGAATTGTCGGAGTACCAATCTACTACAGAAATGATTCCTGACTTTATCTTTTTGGATCTTCCGGGAACCGTCAATACGGCTGGTATTTTAAGTACTCTTGCTAATGTACATTATATTTTTTCTCCAATCACAGCTGATCGGGTGGTTTTGGAAAGCACATTGAGTTTTACCGATGTGCTGACCAATGTCTTAATGAAGAAAAAGCAGACAGAAATTAAAAGCATTCATTTGTTTTGGAATCAGGTCGATGGCAGGGAAAAAACAGCCTTGTATGAAAATTACAGTAAAGTAATCAAAGATTTAGGGCTTCATCTAATGAAAACATCCATTAGGGACAGTAAAAGATTTCGTAAAGAGGGCGAGACGGTGGCAAAAACAGTTTTCCGTTCTACCTTACTTCCTGCAGACCTTAAGTTGATGGCAGTATGTGGTCTTGATCATTTCATCGATGAGTTTCTAAACATTATAAAATTGTAAGAAGATGGTCAATGATAAAAAGAATGATGAAGACAACAATATTGATGAACAATATTTGATGTCCATCATGGCAGGTAGTACAAAGAAAGAACTACCGAACCAAGAATCGGAACTGTCTAATGAAAAACCGATTACGAAACAAAAAGTAAAAAACAAAAAAAGTGTTGAAATTACCTATGCTCAGCAATTTCTTACCCATCATACAATGACGAAGCGAGGAGATAAAAGTATTTACATCCGCGCAGAATATCATGAGCGGCTTTCACGAATTATCCAGATTGTTGCCGGAGATCAGATTCCTTTATATGCCTATCTGGATAATATCTTAGCCTATCATTTTGAAATGTTTGAAAAAGAGATTACCGATGATTTCAACAGTAAATACCGTCCAATATTTTAAAATATCAATTATATGGAACAAATAATCATTACAGGTCTGTTATTCATTATCATCCTCATACTTTGGGATAAGAAATTCATAAGTAATAAGAAAAGCAGTACCGAAAAAGATTTGAAATTACCCTCAATTATGGGGGAAACAAAAATAGAAGAAAGAAATTTAAAGCCATCGGCTGCTGATCAAGGTCAAGAAGAATCCATTGTTTCAAATACAAATATTTTTGAATCAGAAACCAAAGGGGAGGAGTTTGAAAATATTCCATTAAAAAATGATTTAGATGAGATATTGATCAATAACAATGACTTGGAAGAAGAGGAGGATTGGTATAATCAGAATAATTCTGAAATTGAAAGCGGTTTTGCCACAGGGGTTACCTTTCAGGAATTAAGTACTGCGGGTCAGCTGCTTCAGGAAGAGATACTGGAGCCTGATTTAGAACAACAAGCGGTCGATATTATTCAAAAGATTCAGGGAACTGAGCTTTTCAATCTTTTAGAAAATTCATTGGGTGATGCTTCAAAGCGGATTGCCCATCTGTTAAGCCAAAGTACTTCTAATGATGAATCTCAGATTTCTTTTAGAGGAAAAAATGATGCTGAAGGTTTCGATATAGGGGAGTTTGTTTAGGCAAATTCCCCTTTTATATTTATGAAGTGTTATTAAAATTATGTAGTACAGAAACTTAAAATTGGCAAATAAATTTAATCCTTTTTATCAAATAGTTCGTGTAATTTCTGCTGTAGGATTTTTTTATCGGGAAGTTGGGTTTTGTATTCAGAAACCATCGTTGGGGAAAGACTTCTGCTAAGCGCATATTCTACAACCTCACTATCTTTATCCTTGCATAGAAGGACACCTATGCTTGGATTTTCATTTTGTTTTTTAACATCCCTGTCTAAAGCTTCCAGATAAAAGTTGAGCTGTCCCAGATGCTCAGGTTTAAATTTGTCTGCTTTTAGCTCGAATGCGACTAAGCATTGCAAACCTCTATGAAAGAATAAAAGATCAATATAAAAATCTGAATTTCCTACCTGTACTTTGTACTCTTCGCTGATAAAAAGAAAATCCCTTCCCAATTCAAGAATGAAATTTTTCATTTGCTGAATAAGACCTTTTTGAAGGTCACTTTCATTAAAAGTTTCCGGTAAATTCAAAAAATCAAAAATATAGCTGTCTTTAAAAGTATTTGCAATATCGGCATTAGATTCTCTCAGCGCTGTTGAGAGTTTTGAGTTTCCGATGATTGTCCTTTCAAAAAGACTGCTGGATATCTGTCTGTCCAGTTCTCTGACGCTGTAATTTTCATTCTTTGTCAGTTTGATATAAAACTCCTGTTCCTCAATAGATTTACATCTTGAAAAAATAGCCAGATTGTGAGACCAACTGATTTCTCTCAACAGTGTTGAGACTTTTGGAAATTCTTTATAGGATTCATAAAACTGTTTCATTCTCCATAGGTTCTTATCTGAAAAACCTTTTAAATCAGGCTCATTACTTTGAATATATTGAGAGAGTTCCTTGACCACTGACTGTCCCCATTCACTCAATTCTACTTTATTACTGATATAAGCACCAATATTCCAGTACAAATTGATCAATTCAGAATTGACCGCTTTTAAAGCATTGTTACGAGACTGCTTAATCAGTTCAATAATATCCGTGAATCTTTTATCCATAATTCCTTTTTTGAAATTCCCTGCAAATTTACAATAATTTGTAAGCGAACACGCTCGGGTTAAGTATCAGTTCACAGCCAAATGATTCCTCATTAACCCATTTACTTAAAAAAAATCGAGAGCTCCAACACCTTTGTCTCCAAAGCTCACATACCGTGAGTAATGCTAACAATTTAACCCATTTACATTATGGAAAAAGAAAGAAAAAAGATTCTGATTTCAGTATTTGCTTTAATCATGTCCATTCCTTTATCAGCACAAGGTAACGGCACCGCAGGAATCAATGAAGCCACGCAAATGGTAACTTCTTATTTCGAACCCGCCACACAACTTATCTACGCTATTGGAGCGGTCGTCGGACTGATTGGAGGAGTCAAGGTTTACAACAAGTTCAGCAGTGGAGACCCTGACACTTCCAAAACTGCTGCCAGCTGGTTTGGGGCCTGTATCTTTTTGATCGTTGCAGCAACCATCCTCCGTTCATTCTTCCTTTAAAATTGATGATTATGAATTCATATAATATCAATAAAGGAATTGGAAGAACGGTAGAGTTCAAAGGATTAAAAGCACAGTACCTGTTTATTTTTGCAGGAGGATTATTGGGAATTTTAGTATTCGTAATGATCATGTATATGGCAGGAGCTCATACGTATCTCTGCCTTTTCTTAGGAATATCGACGAGCAGTATTCTCATTTGGCAAACCTTCTCTTTGAACCGCAGGTATGGAGAGCACGGACTGATGAAACTTGGGGCAAAAAAAAACCATCCCAAATATATCATCAGCAGAAGATCAGCGAGTCGATTTTTGAAAATCAATTCTAAAAAGGTTGCCGTATGAGAAATCAATCCAAGGCAGCCACTTTAGAGAGCAAGTTTCCTTTATTGGCTGTAGAAGACAATTGTATTATTTCAAAAGAAGCTGATGTTACGGTATGCTTCAAAGTACGATTACCGGAACTTTTCACAGTTGCTTCTGCTGAGTATGAAGCCATTCATCAGGCTTGGTTCAAGGCAATCAAAACATTGCCTGATTACAGTATTGTTCATAAACAAGACTGGTACATCAAAGAAAACTATCAACCTGATTTGACTAAAGATGAGCAAAGCTTTTTATCAAAATCTTTTGAAAGACATTTTAACGAAAGACCATTCCTCAATCATTACTGCTATCTGTTTATCACCAAAACCACCAAAGAGCGGATGCGGATGCAGAGTAATTTCTCATCACTCTGTAAAGGATTTTTAATTCCAAAAGAAATCAGAGATAAAGAAGTGATTAATCGATTTATGGAATCCGTAGATCAGTTGGAAAGAATTATGAATGACAGCGGTTATATTTTTCTTGAAAAAATGACCGCTGATGAAATCACGGGAAGTGAAAAGCAATCAGGTTTACTTGAGCAATATTTGACCTTATCCAGAGAAGTCAATCCATCCTTGCAGGATTTACATTTGGGAGCTGAAGGGATGCGTATTGGAAACAGCCGTATCAGCATGCATACTTTGTCAGATACAGATGATCTTCCCGGAACGGTTTCTTCACACAGTCGTTACGAAAAACTGAGCACAGACCGGAGTGACTGTCTTCTGTCTTTTGCTTCTCCGGTAGGCTTGCTTCTGAATTGCAATCATATCTACAACCAGTATTTATTTATCGATAACAGTGATGACAACTTAAGCAAATTTGAAAAGTCTGCCAGAAATATGCATTCATTAGCTAAATACAGCAGAGCCAATCAAATCAATAAGGAATGGATTGAGAAATACCTCAATGAAGCCCATTCGTATGGACTTCAATCCATCAGAGCGCATTTCAATGTCATGTCTTGGTCTGACCAACCATCAGAACTCAAACAACTTAAAAACGATACCGGAAGTGCATTGGCATTGATGGAATGTAAACCCAGACATAACACTACAGATGTCGCCACTTTGTATTGGGCAGGGATTCCAGGCAATGGAGGAGATTTTCCGAGTGAAGAAAGCTTCTATACTTTCATCGAACCCGCTCTTTGTTTTTTTACGGAAGAAACCAACTATCAGAATTCTCCTTCTCCATTTGGAATTAAGATGGCTGACCGTCTGACCGGAAAGCCTATTCATTTGGATATTTCTGATCTTCCCATGAAACAGGGGATTATCACCAACCGAAACAAGTTCATCCTAGGACCATCAGGAAGCGGAAAATCTTTCTTCACGAATCACATGGTAAGACAATACTATGAACAGGGAGCTCACGTCCTCTTAGTAGATACAGGTAATTCATATCAGGGATTGTGTGAACTGATCAAAGGAAAAACCAAAGGAGATGACGGAGTTTATTTTACCTATACTGAAGACAACCCTATTGCCTTTAATCCTTTCTATACCGATGATGGGGTATTTGATATTGAGAAAAGAGAAAGTATCAAAACACTCATCCTTACTTTATGGAAAAGAGATGATGAACCTCCTACACGATCCGAGGAAGTTGCTTTATCCAATGCAGTAAGTGGGTATATTGAAAAAATCAGGAACAATGATTCTTTTCCATCTTTCAATGGTTTCTATGAGTTTATCAAAGAAGATTATCAAAAGATATTGGAGCTGAAGAAAGTCAGAGAGAAAGATTTTGATATCGCCAATTTCCTCAATGTACTGGAGCCTTATTATGAAGGAGGCGAATATGATTATCTGCTTAATTCAAAAGACCAGCTTGACCTCTTATCGAAAAGATTTATTGTTTTTGAAATCGATGCAATTAAAGACCATAAAATCCTTTTTCCTATTGTTACCATTATCATTATGGAGGTATTCATCAATAAAATGCGCCGACTCAAGGGAGTTCGTAAACTCATTCTCATTGAAGAAGCCTGGAAAGCCATTGCTAAAGAAGGAATGGCAGAATATATCAAATATCTTTTCAAAACAGTCAGAAAATTCTTCGGTGAAGCAATTGTGGTTACGCAAGAGGTTGATGACATCATACAATCTCCTATTGTAAAAGAAAGTATCATCAACAATTCCGACTGTAAAATTCTTCTTGATCAACGTAAGTACATGAATAAGTTCGATGATATCCAAGCAATGCTGGGATTGACAGAAAAAGAAAAAGCTCAGGTTTTATCCATCAATATGAACAACGATCTTAGAAGACTTTATAAAGAAGTCTGGATTGGCTTAGGAGGAACTCATTCGGCAGTGTACGCAACCGAAGTATCAACGGAAGAATACTTAGCCTACACTACTGAAGAAACAGAAAAAATGGAAGTCATGAATCTGGCTTCTGAACTTGATGGCAATGTAGAACATGCTATTAAGAGGATTTCTCTTAAGAGAATCAAATCGAATACAAAAGAAAAGTAAATCAATTTAAAATTTTACAACAATGAAAAATCTAATCATCACATCAGTTATGGTTTTTGCTTCAGCATTTACCTCAACCTATAAAGCTCAATTTGTAGTCACAGACCCTGCAAATTTAGCTTCAGGAATCTTAAACTCAGCCAATGAAATTGTTCAGACATCTTCTACAGTATCCAACGTAGTCAAAAACTTTAATGAAGTAAAAAAAGTCTATGAACAAGGAAAAGAATATTATGACAAACTTAAAGCTGTCAATAATCTGGTCAAAGATGCCAGAAAAGTTCAGCAGACTGTTTTATTGGTTGGTGATGTTTCTGAAATGTACGTCAACAACTTTGGGAAAATGTTGAATGACCCCAGTTTTAATGCCCAGGAATTGACTGCCATTGCAAATGGATACTCTACTCTTTTAAATGAAAGCACGGAGCTTCTAAAAGAACTAAAACAGATTGTGAACGTATCCAATCTTTCACTTAATGACAAAGAGCGTATGGAAATTATCGACAGAGTGTATAAAGAAGTGAAAGATTATCACAGTCTGGTTCGCTACTTTACGAATAAAAATATTTCCGTGAGCTATCTCCGAGCAAAGAAGCAGAATAATACACAAAGGGTTTTAAACCTTTACGGAACGTCCAATCAAAAATACTGGTAAGATGGAACCCACTAATTTACATGAGGTATTGCGTTCGGTCTATGATGAGATGATGCCATTATGCGAAGATATGGCAACAGTTGCAAAAGCTGTTGCCGGTCTTGGCGCACTGTTCTATGTTTCCATTAAAGTATGGCAGGCATTGAGCCGTGCAGAACCTATTGACCTTTTTCCGCTATTAAGACCTTTTGGTATCGGAATCTGCATCATGTTCTTTTCAACATTGGTTTTAGGAAGCATTAATGGTGTTTTAAGTCCGGTCGTTCAGGGAAGTCGTTCGATGTTGGAGAATCAGGTTTTAGATTTAAATGAGCTTCAACAAAAGAAAGATCTTTTAGAACGGGAAGCTATGCTCAGAAACCCTGAGATGGCTTATTTAATTTCCAATGAAGAGTTTGATAAAAAGCTTGAAGATTTGGGCTGGTCACCTTCCGATTTGGTTACAATGTCGGGAATGTATATCGAGCGTGAAATGTTTGCCATAAAAAAAGAAATTCGTGACGGTTTTCGGGAATTTCTTGAAATTCTATTTCAGGCTGCCGCCTTGGTGATTGATACGATAAGAACATTCTTTTTAATTGTACTGTCAATACTCGGTCCCATTGCCTTTGCAATTTCTGTGTGGGATGGTTTTCAATCTACGCTGACCCAGTGGCTGACGCGTTACATCAGTGTTTATTTATGGCTTCCGGTTGCTGATATTTTCAGTTCCATTTTAGCTAAGATACAATCACTGATTATTGAAAGAGATATCGAAATGCTCGCTGACCCCAACTTTATTCCTGATACCTCCAATACCGTTTACATTATTTACATGATTATAGGAATCATTGGATACTTCACGATACCTACGGTTACAGGTTGGGTCATTCAGGCAGGAGGCGCAGGAAACTTTACACGAAATGTCAATCAGACCGCTCAAAAATCCGGAAATATTGCAGGAGCTGCGGTAGGTTCTGCAACAGGGAATATTTCAGGAAAACTTTTAAAATAATTAAAACAGATACTAATGGAATTTAAAACCTTAAGAAATATAGAAAACAGTTTCAAGCAAATACGGTTGTTCACCATGATTTTTGCTGTTCTGTGTTTTGCAGTGGTAAGTGTTGTCGTTTTTAAATCGTACACATTTGCAGAAGCACAGCGACAGAAAATCTATGTCTTGGACAATGGCAAATCCCTTATGGTTGCCCTTTCACAGGATATGTCCATCAACAGACCTGTTGAGGCCAGAGAGCATGTGAGACGATTTCACGAATTGTTTTTCACGGTAGCACCAGATAAAAATGCTATTGAAAGCAATGTGAAGCGTGCTTTTTATCTGGCTGACGAATCAGCATTCAATTACTACAAAGACCTTTCTGAAAAAGGATATTACAACAGAATTATCAGTGGAAATATTCAACAGAGAATTGAAGTAGACAGCGTCGTTGCAAATTTTGACAGTTATCCGTATCAGGTTAAAACTTTTGCAAAGCAATATATTACCCGCTCCAGTAATCTGACTACAAGAAGTTTGATTACCAACTGCTCACTGGTCAATTCAGTGAGATCTGACAATAATCCTCAGGGGTTTACCATTGAGAAATTCAATGTTGCAGAAAATAAAGATGTGGAAACTGTTAACCGATAAATGTTGATTATGAAAAAATTTAGAAAATCAGTTGACCAGTATCTGGAATTACTAGAAAAACGATGGCAAAAACTTCCAAAAGCAAGACAAGTCTTATTCACAAAAATCTTCTTTACAGGATATGTGTTTTTGACTTTTATGGTAGTTCTACAGTTGTGGTTCAAAGGCAGTTCCTCAAAGGATACCTTAACCATAGGGCATATCAATAATATTCCCAAAGGAATTATTAAAAAACAAACCTTATCTGAAACGATTCAACTTAAAAATGACAGCCATGAGAAATACAAATAGCAACAGCATTCGAGTGACTGAAGGAAATCCCAAAACATCAGATTCCATTGAAAATCAAAATCCAAAACTGAAGTTTGAAAATTTCAAAAAACCTCTGATTTATTTTTTAATGGCAGTGGCTTGTGCAGGATGTCTATATCTTATTTTCAAACCAAAAGACCATAAAATTGCAGAGAAAGCTGGATTTAATACAATGATTCCACAGGCTGCAGGTGACCAACTCCAAGCTGATAAACAGAAAGCTTACGAACAGCAACTTTTAGAACAGAAAAACGAAGAAAATAAAAGTAAGCTCACTACACTTGCCGATTACTGGAACAATTCAGATTCGCCTCAGGAAGATTTACAAAGTTCCGCAAAATCATCTCCCAGTACGGTTAAGGATCAGAATGCGTTAAACAGCTATCGGAATGCTCAGCAGACTTTGGGTTCTTTTTACAGCAGAGACGAGCAGGAAGTCAATAATCTCAGAAAAGAAATCAGCAGACTGAAAAATGAAGCCAATCAAAAAAGTTCGGAGCCTGCAGGAATGGGAATCAATGACCAACTGGAGCTGATGGAAAAATCGTATCAGATGGCTGCAAAATATCTTCCTTCGAACTCTAAAAGCGAAGAAATTGTAGAAGAAAAAAAAGCTGAAAATCTTCCTCAGAAAGAGAAAGACTTTACAGTTTATGCGAAGCCAGTTAAACACTCAGTTGTTTCAATCCTCTATCGAGAACCATCAGACAGTGCCTTTCTAAGGCAACTCAATCAGAACACTTTTAAAGGAATACAATCAGAAGAAAAGCATTCACAAAGTCAGAGCAGAAACAGCATCCATGCGGTTATTCACGAGACCAAAACTTTGACCGGAGAATCTACAGTTTCAATAAGGCTTAATGAGAGTTTAAAGCTAAAAAACAGGATTATTCCCAAAGGAACATTATTAAAAGCCATCAGCAAATTTCAGGGAGGAAGATTGCATTTAAAAATTACCTCCGTTGAATATGACGGAGACATTATCCCGGTTGAAATTAACATTTATGATAATGATGGTCAACTGGGTCTATATGTTCCTTATTCGCCTGAGCAGAATGCCTTAACCGATATTGCAGCCAATATGAGCCAAAGTTCAGGAACGAGTATCATGATGACACAATCCGCAGGACAACAGGTCGCAGCTGATTTAAGCAGAGGCTTGGTTCAGGGAGTTTCGGGATATTTCCAGAAAAAAGTACGGCAGCCAAAAATCACTGTCAAGTCAGGACATCAGGTTCTCTTAGTTTCTAAAAAATAATTAAAACAATCTTTATGAAAATATTAATCAAATCTTACTTAGCCATTTTATCGATATTCATGCTAAACAAAGTTAATGCACAGTCGGTTGAAGGTTTTGCCTCGCTTACTGAAGCAAGACTGGAACCTTTTAAAATGGAGGTTACCTACAATAAAACATCACACTTGTTATTTCCATCCCCTATTCGATATGTGGATCTTGGAAGCGAAAATCTTATCGCAAATAAAGCAGAAGATGTTGCTAATGTCTTAAGAATAAAATCATCTGTGAAAAATTTTGAGGAAGAAACCAATTTTTCGGTAATTACTCAAGATGGAAAGTTCTACAATTTTGATGTTTTTTACAGCTCATATCCAGATACTTTAAATTATGATCTGCTTAAACTTCAAAGAAAAAATGAGAGGGATTACGCTACCGATGTTTTGTTTGAAGAACTAAAAGGGGAATCCTCTACACTGACCGAGCTTTTAGTAAAAACATTATATGAAGAACCTAGACGAACGGTTAAGCATCTCGGTTCAAAAAGCTATGGAATTCAGTTTATTTTAAAATCTCTGTATGTTCATGAACGCAAATTCTATTTCGTTCTAGAACTTAAAAACAAGAGTAATATTTCTTATCAAATAGATTTTGTCAACTTTAAAATTGTCGATAAGAAAAATCTTAAAAAGACAGCTTCACAGGAAAAAGTTCTTTCACCTCTCCGAAACTACCCGAACCTTGAGAGCGTTCAGCATCAATCAAAATCATCGATTCTGTATTTATTAAACCAATTTACTTTGCTTGAAGGACAGGTTTTAGAAATCGAAATTTGGGAAAAAGATGGTGGTAGACATCAGAAATTCCAGCTTGAAAATTCAGATTTGGTGAACGCCAAAGTTGTGGATACGTTAAACTTAAAAATCAGATAAAATGAGAGGATTGATTTGCATTATTATGTTGATGCTTTGTCATACATCGATGAAAGCTCAGAGAATGACCCCCAAACAAAAAGCGATTGAAGTAAGCGCAGGAACACTTTTGAAAAAGCATCACGACAACTACTTTGTTAATCTTGGATTAGTCGTTTATGCTAAGAAAGGCAATTACTTTTTGTATTCATTGGAGTATTCTAAAAGTATAACTGACTATAAAACTTTTAAGATTCCAATCGAAAATTATCTTGGAGAAGCAGGACTCAGTGTAAATCTGATTTCTAACAGTACAAAAAGCCTGATGATTAACAGTTCAATTTCTGCTGTTGGTGGATATGAAGAAATCAACAAGAACGAAACAGATTTACCCGATGGAGCTTTATTAAGAAATGAATCAAGTTTAATTTATGGAGCTTCAGGCCGCTTAAGTCTGGAACTCTACCTGTCAGACCGGTTTGTTCTTCTTGGTTATGGAAAAACAAGAATACTTTGGAACACTTCACTTGAAAGTCTAAGACCTTCAGCAGGTCTTGGACTCAGAATAAATCTTTAAAAATGACACAATGAAAAATATAAAAGCTACATTAAAAAGAATTCTTGGAGTTTTGGCAATCATCCCGGTTCTGCTGTTGATTGAATACAGTTTATCGTCCTGTACTAACGAAGATCTTGATGTTGAACAGAACTTTCCATTTGAAGTTTCAGTGATGTCTGTTCCGTCTGGAATTACTAATGGTCAAACTGTTGAAATAAGAGTTAAAATTCTTCCACAAGGAAAATACAAAGAGAATAAATATTTTCTGCGGTATTTTCAGTTTGAAGGAAAAGGCAGTTTAAGATATTTCAACAATAAACCTTATCTTCCTAATGATTTGTATGAAATTCCACAGAATGAATTCAGGCTTTATTACAGTTCACAATCTGACGAATCGGAATCATTTGATGTTTGGATTTCTGATAGTTTTGGTAATGAAAAGAAATTAAGCTTTGAATTTGACAACATGCAATAACAAAATAGAAAATCCGCAAAAAATAAAATTTTTGCGGATTTTTAACGAGTAAGCTACGTCCTCCAAATTGAGTATGTATTTTACAACCACTCTGTATTTTTGCATAAACAATAACTTTTTAAAAAAGTTATCTTAACTTATTGGTTTTTTAATAAAACATATCGTTTTTTGAGATTTTAATTGCAATTACGTTTTGTGTCATGGCGATGGTAGGCAATCGAAGCATAGTCTTCAATTTTGCACAAAAGTTCAATTGGAAAAAATACCGTTGAACTTTGCAGTCTCGCCCCACTATTTCAAAACCTTTGCTATCCATTTGCTTTTTAATAACATCCAATTTTTGGAATACATAATTTTGGTGCAAGTCCACCAAATACTGAAATTCCAATTTTAGTTTCTTCAATATCAAAATATAAAATGTTTTCTTCAATATATTTAGGCAGAAAATAAGGCATTGGTAAATCATAAATTACAATTTGATTATTTTTTTTATTAATGAAAGTGACTTCGCTTTTTCCTCTTGGAGATAACATTTGACCAATTCCATAAATTTGAAAATTTGTTATTACGTGATAAGAGTTGTTTTCATTTAAATCCTTTATTATTCCTAAATATTTTATTTCAGTTTTTGTGTGTTTGTCAGTTATCGTTTTAAGGACGTTAATATTTTTTGGATTTATAAATTTTTTGTAAAATTCAAGTTTGATTTGGGCGGATTTAAATTTTTCATTTAATATTTCACCTTTCATATTTTCGGTAAAAACTAAAGTGTCATAAATAATTCCCTGTGATTTTTCTATCACAATATTTTCTGATGGCTTAATTTCTATTTTCGATTTTTGTTTTACAATCTTACTCTTAGGTTTATTGTTTTCTGAATTACAACTCAAAACCAAAATGGCAACAACAATTATTATCGATTTATCCATTTCACTTTAGTCTTTTGGATGAATTTTAAAACAAAAATAGTTATGATTTTATTATCCTCTTTATTAATTACGAATTGTAAGGAGGAAATGAAAAAGTGAGTAAGCCAATCTACCGATACTAATGTAAACTATATAATGATTTAACAGATCAGTTGATACCTTATTTTTTTGGTGAAGATTATTTAGGTAAAAAAAATATTTTGATAGTTTAAGAGTTCATGATGACGATTTATATATCGAAGAGAGGACAAAAGCGCACAACAAACTTTTTAATCATCCTGAAAAATTTTGCAATTTGTATATAGATTCTACTAAAAATAAAAACACAGATTTTGCAACAGATAGTATTGAAAATAATATAAAATACATAGAAAGAAAAAAGGATTTTTTTAAAGACTTTTCTAATAGTCCAGATATTATTAAAAATTTAAGTATACGAAGTACTATAAAAGCAATTCAATTTAATTTGTGTACCGCAAAAGTCCTGGATCTGGCAGAGTATGATAAACATAAAAATGAATGTGAGATAGGTGTTGTCTATTTTTCAGAGATTGTATTTGATCCTTCTAAAAAAAGAGCATTAGTATTTGTCGACCTTCGTATAAAAAATTATTTCCATAGAAATGCTGTATTTAAACTAAGATTGAATAATGATAATTATTGGGAAATAAAAGATGCTACGTTATTGTTAACTTCCTAATTTCCGGCTCTTTACCCTATAGCGCAAATTTGTGATCCGTGCCTGTAAAAACAACAAAAACTTTGCAATCTGCAAAGTTTTTGTTCTATTAAAGCAGTAATTACATATCTTCGTATGCAAGTAATATGGAGGAAAAGGAAATCTATTGGATTCATCCGGATCACTTGGGAAGTTCGTCTGTATTTACAATTAGTAATGGAGAAATAAGTAACTGGTATTAATATATGACATTTGGTGAGCCATTGATGGAATTTACAAGGGATCACAAAATTCTGCGGCGCTTCTGTTTTCAAACCACAATTTCCTAGATCGACAATATTTGTCTTAAGCATTCATCCGATAGCCAAAGATTACTTCATTATACAGTCCTTTGCGGCATTAAAAAATGATAATCAGATACTCTCTCCCGATTACTGGGATTTTGTAAAAAGGACCTTGATAATTTTGAAAACTTAATATATAATTCTCAAAACGATCAGTTAAAAAATACCAGCCGCCTGCCCGAATTCCTTGAACTATGGACAGATGGCAAAGTCTTTTTGTGGGAGTTATTACCGTACAAATGTTTTTAAATAATTGATACCTGTTGTCCATACAATATTTTCATAACGATCGTTTGCGAGATCATTGTTCTGCGTCGTGAACATTGAGTACATATACTGTCCCTGCTGGAATTTTGCATATAACTCATTTTCACCTGCCGGATCGTTCGCTCTTTGTTTTTTAATGTATTCCGCAAAATTCTCTAATGTTGTAATCTGGTGCAAGTTGAATGTCTGTCCGGAGATTTCTTTCACATCATCGAAAATCATATTCGGACTGATCTGAAAACTTGTGATCTGCAGATTTCTCGGTGCTCTATCGTCCAACGCGGCTTCGGCTGTAAAAGATGCTGTATTGTCCATTGTTGTGAAATCCAGTTTCCAGTCGGCTTTGTCTCCCCAATATCCGATACTTTTATCTTTCAGATTCAGGATGGGTGTATTGTATTTTAAAATGTCTGCGAAACAGCCATTAAAAATAGATGTAGCTTGGATAGACGATTGATCAATGTACTTTTTAAAAGTTCTTCTTAAATCGAAATTTCTGTTTTCACCTTCCTTCAAATCATTGTAATCAGTACAGAAATCGGAAGGGATGAATCTTGGGACACCTGCTTTTATAGCGCCGTCTAAAATCTTTTTCTGAAGATCAATAATAACATCTCCTAATCCTGCAAGTGCAGAAACTACGCAGTCAACATCTTTGCATTCAGCAAATATCGCATCAATATCATTCAAATCAATTACTTTAACTTCAACGCCCATTTTTTCAAGAATCTCAATCTTGTATATGTCAGTTGATTCCCGAACAATTGCTTTAACCGCAGCGCCGCGTTTTACTAATTCTCTGCAAATTCTGCTTCCTAAATTCCCTGTTGCGCCTGCAACTAAAATTGTTTTTTCCATAAATCTTTTTTTTTACGATGCTAAAAAGGGTAGTACGACATCAAGCACTTCCTGTGGTTTTTCTTCAAATAAATAATGCCCGCTGTCCATAATTCCGACAACTTGGAGATTGGTAGCAACAAACGGCAATCCGTAATTCATATAATTGTAGCTGATGTAGCTTCCAATTCCTAAAACCGGCATCGTCAATTGTGGATAATGTTTGGAATCCTCAATGTCCTGATGAAAAGTCTGATACCATGCATTGGACGCTCGGATGCTTTCTTTATCGTTGTAAGCTGTTGCATACACCGCTCTTTCAACTTCTGTCATTTTGCTTTCGTCAATCATTACGTAATTAAAAAGCCAGTCCTGCAGTAAATGAAATCTGCCTTCCAACAATTGCTCGGGCAAACCTTTAACCTGATTGAACCCCATCCACCACGCATAAGGCATATTGCCATCCATTTTTTCATTGAAAGTTCTGGGAGAAGGTATCAGTGGCATTTGGTACATTCCTTCACTTGGATGTGAGCCGTCAAGAACAATCAGTTTTTCAGTGGATTCAGGGAAATTAAAGGCAAAACTCATTGCTACCATTCCGCCAATATCGTGTCCCATCAAACTGACTTTCTCAAGACCTAACTGTAACACAAGCTGATGAATATCTGTAGCCATTGTTTTTTTATCATAACCCGATTCAGGTTTTTCTGAAGTTCCCATTCCTCGAAGATCAATGATGATGACACGGTATTCTTTTGCCAATTGCATCGCAACGGGTTGAAATGAGAACCAGGTTTGCGGCCAGCCGGGAAGACAGATCAATGGTTTACCGGTTCCTCCCTCAACATAGTGTAGTTTGATACCATTGACGGTAATATATTTATTTTCAAAGCCGGGTAGATTCTTGATCAATTCTGTATCAGAATATTGATCAAAGATATCATTTGAATTTTCGTTCATATCAATTTTAATTTGATACAAAGATAAATGGTCTTTTTGCCGGCAAAACTACCATCTGGTAGTAAATGATTTATTTGATATTTTTTCGTATTCTGCTCAAAGCATTTGGCGTGATGCCTAAGACACTTGCCAATTGTTTGACAGGAATTTTTTGCAGAATCTCTGGTGTTTTAACGAATTCCAGATATCGTTCTTCAGCAGTAAGCGTTTGAAAATTAAGAATCTGATCGATCATTCTGACAGTCGTTTCCTCCCAAATTTTCCTGCCGAACTCATGCCAAACAGGGAAGTGACCATAAAGGAAGTCCATATCTTTCTTATCGATGACAACCAGTTCTGAATCTTCTACAGCGATGATGTTGAACCTGGTTGGTTTTTGCGGATTAAGGCTAGAGATTTCTGTGAAAAACTCATTTTTAAAAACGACCCAGGTTGTATTTTCACTGGTCGGGCCTTCATAAAAGAAACGCAGACCGCCGGAAATAATAAAAAAATACTGATTGGCGATCTGCCCTTTTTTCAGAACGAGTGTTCCTTTCGGAACCGACTTTTTTCTGCATCTCGATAGTACGATTTTCAATTCGGTTTCATCAATACTAATGGTTTTTTTTATAAATCTTTCGAAGTTTTCCATTAAAAATTACAGATTTTATTCTTTTTAAAACTGAGCTTTTATCTTATTTTCATAGAAGTCTAAACAATGCATGCTCCATTCGTTAATGCTAATTCTAAAAGTCCGGCAATGTCCTCTACCTGGAATGTAATATGTCCAAATCCTCTTTGATTAGCTACGTGCTTTTCAGCATTTACCATTTTTGAATACTGATAGATCTCTAATGTTGGCCCATTATTGCCGTAGCCGGGTAGACGTAATTGAATTCCTTCTAAATCAGCATTTACAAGACCTGTGCCTTTGTCAAGCCACTCTCCCTGATAGATTCGTTTAGGTGGAATTGGTATACAATTAAATACGATTTCATAGAACTTTGAAAGTTTCTTCCAATCCTTCGTTATAATGTTGGTATGTGCATACTTTATTTTTATCATGAAAATTTGGCTAGGTTGTTCAAAACGTCATTAATGCCAACACTTGTTCATTATGATGTATCTTGATGTGATAAAATCTCTTGTGCTTCAAGCTAAACAAAAGTATAATTTTGTTTTCATATCTCTGTAATATAATTATATGAGATTTTAAGCTAATGTCTGTTAAAGTCAACCATCATTTTTTTAAACTAAAAAGACTTTCCTTTATCAAACAATGGAAGATTACAATATGCATTTAAGTAATTTTCACCAACAGAATCTGGAATTACATATTCCATTTCTACCTCATAATCCTTTAGCTTTGTGGAATAAACATTTTTTCCGTCTTTATCGTAAACAGCTATCTGTATCAAACCTAATTCCTATTATCAAAGTCCACCTTGAACAATATTGATTCATGACCATCTATAATATTTTTGCCCTTAGCTGAATAAAACAAAATATTTTTAGAAATCTTTTTAATCCAAATTGTATTATTTGTATTTAATGCCATGTAAGTTTTTTCTTCAGTTTCCAAAGATGTAAAAATCGGAAGCCAAGTTTTTTGTGAATAAACAAAATTGATAATTATTAAAAAGGCTAAAGCTATTGTTTTTTTAATTGTTCTCATTCTTCTGATTATTATGGTTATTAGTAATATCACTCACTATAATTTTTTACATTTAATTTTTGATGAAGTTTAATCTTATTAACTTAACATAATGGAAATTACAGCAATATTTTATAATAAGACAGTTATAGATTATATTTGCATTAAATAATTTTTAAATTTATATAATAACTTATCTCAAATTAAAAAATGAAAAGTATTACAATTTTTTGTGGCTCAAGCTACGGTACAGATAAAATATTTAAAGAACAAGCATTTTTAGTTGGAAAAACTTTAGCTAAAGAAAATATACAACTGATATATGGTGGAGCAAATGTTGGTTTAATGGGGGAAGTTGCTGATGGAGCGATTCAAAATGGAGGTAGAGCTATTGGAGTACTTCCAAGATTTTTACAATCAAAAGAAATAGCCCATACAAGTTTAACAGAACTAATTTTAGTGGAAACTATGCATGAAAGGAAAACGAAAATGAATGAACTTTCAGATGGTGTAATAGTACTTCCTGGAGGGTATGGTACATTAGAAGAATTTTTTGAGATGATAACATGGGCACAATTAGGACTACACAAAAAGCCAATTGCTCTATTAAATATTGGAGGTTTTTACAACGATTTAATTTCCTTAGTTCAAAAAATGGTTGACAAAGGTTTTTTAAAAGCAGTAAATCAGGAAATACTCTTAGTTAGTGAAAATATTGATGACCTTTTATCAAAGATGAAGAATTATGAATCTCCAAATGTAGAAAAATGGATTTCTAAAGATGAAGTGTGAATTTCATTGAAATATTAAAAAAAGAGTTCCAAGAAAAATTTGGAACTCTTTTTTTCTTAAAACTTGATAACCACGTTTATTATCCCCTTTAATTTTTTTTTATATTTTTTTGAAGTAGTATTTACAATTAAGATAATTAATGCCAGAAGGGCAAAAATAAGTAATGCTACAACACTCAAATTTCCAACTACAAAATTTGTTGTATTAAACTGACCAATTAGGGTAATAAACGATAAACCAAGCCCTCCTCCTAGAAAATAACTTGTATTAGTAAAACTTGATGCAATTCCAAAATTTGAAGCTTTCATATCCTGAACTCCCAGAATCGAAAGTCCAGTAAAACAAATAGTCATACCTATTCCAGAGATGCAAGCAATTCCTACCATTACAATATATAGTGAATGACCAAAAGAAATTGCTAATAAAAGAGAAATAGCCCCCACTAGCATAAAAATCCAACCAATTAATGAGGTTTTTGCAGAGTTTAACCGTTTAGAAATTTTTGGTAGTACAAATTTTGCTATTAATGCTGACATGACACTAAACGGCACCATTATTAATCCTGTTAATGCAGAATTATATCCCATATCTTTTTGCAGAACTAAGGATATCAAAAATAAAAATCCTATAAAAAAAGCACCAAGGCAAAAGAAAGCAATATTAGCTGTTAACAACGATTTATATTTAAATAAATTTAAATCAATTAAAGGCGATCGTACAATTTTTAATCTGTAAGAAAGTAGTACCAAAACAAATATTGAAAATACAATTGAACCAATAACTATTATTGGACTTTCATTTATATTTATTAATTCATGTGTGCCATAAGTCAAAGTTAAAAGACCCGCTATTAATAAAATTGCTGAAAGAAAGTCTGTCCTACTATGATTAATATTTTTTTCATCTGTTGGTAAAATTTTGTAAGCTAATATAATTGTAATTAATAGTATGGGAACATTTATTAAAAATACCCACTGCCAACTTAAATACGTGGTGATGATACCTCCTATAGACAAACCACTTCCAGAACCGATTGCTGCAAAAGAACTAAATATCCCAACTGCCTTATTTCTTTCTTGACCTTCACTAAAAGTATTTATTACAATGGACATTGCGGAAGGCATTATAAATGCAGCACCAAAACCTTGTAAAGCTCTAAATAGAGCTAAACTATTAAATGAAGTGGATAAGCCTGCTCCCAATGAGGTGAACATAAAAATTATGGCACCAATTATAAATATTTTTTTCCGTCCTAATTGATCTGATAATTTACCTCCAATTATTAAAAAACCACCAAAGAATAAAACATATAAAGTTTGTAACCATTGAGCTGTTCCATAGCTAATATTAAATTGTTCTTGTATAGCTGGAATAGTTAGATTTATAATTGCAATATCCAACGCTTCGACAAAAGTTCCAATTGATGCTAGAATTAAAATAATATTTTTTTTATCTCTCATAAATATAAATTTCATGCAAAATTATATTATATGGAACATTCAAACTAGTATTTGCAATAATTTAGTACATTTGATATTTTTATTTATAATACGAAGAACATAAATACATATATTAATATTTATTATTAAAAATTAAGAACATATGACTGCAAATCAAAATAATCTAGACGAAAAAGATATATCTATTTTGAAAGTACTGGAAAAAAACTCTAAGCTAAGTATTAGGGAAATCGCAATAAGAGTAAATTTAAGCCCTACGCCAACACATGAAAGAATTAAAAAGATGGAAAAAAATGGTGTAATCAAGGATTATACTATCAATATAGAACGAAAAAAAATTGACAAAGGACTAATGGTTTTCTGCATGATAGCTTTGAATGTTCACAACAAGACAACTGCCGGAAAATTTATAGAAGATACATCAAAATTAAAAGAGGTTATAGAATTACATAATATTAGTGGTGATTTTGACTTTATGCTTAAAATCATAGCAAAAGATATGGATGATTTTCATACTTTCTTTTTAAACAAGCTTTCTGAAATTGAAGGTATTGGACAGACCAAAAGCATCTTTGTAATGAATACTTTAAAAGAGAATATACCAATTATTTAACAATTGTAAAATGATTTTTGAATCCGAATATAGAAATTTGCAAAAATTTAAAAAATGAATTGGATATTATTGATTATTGCTGGGGATTTAGAAATTGCTTTCACTACTTGTCTTGGAAAAGCAAAAACGACAACAGGTATTGAAATGTATTTTTGGTATGGGGGTTCTTTTGCTGTATGGTTGCTACTCTGGCATTAATGAACAAAGTATTTGAAACTATACCTTTAGGTACTGCATAT
This sequence comes from Chryseobacterium sp. RLHN22, assembly GCF_051011795.1. NCBI lineage: Bacteria > Pseudomonadati > Bacteroidota > Flavobacteriia > Flavobacteriales > Weeksellaceae > Chryseobacterium > Chryseobacterium sp. RLHN22. The sequence goes on along the minus strand of NZ_JBPCHW010000005.1, from coordinate 41,777 downwards.
GCAGTTTGGACAGGTATTGGTGCATTAGGAAAAGTTCTCGTTGGTATGATTCTTTTTAAAGAACCTGCTAACTTTTGGAGAATATTTTTCATAATTACACTAGTAGCTCCCATTATGGGATTAAAAATGATGTCGAAATGATAGCTAACTTTTCAAGACTTCTCAATCTAATTAAAACTCAAATATTGTATTTATAATTCAATAATATCCATTTTTTTATTCAGGTTGATTATACAATTCCGATTGTTGGTGCTTGCTGAGTTCATCAAAACTTTTATAGTCAACATAACCTTCTGCAGAAAAACCATAGAAAGTATCACGGTCGGGAGGTGTCAACGGAAGATTATTTTTAAGTCTGTGAACAAGATCCGGATTTGAAATCAAAGGACGTCCAAAAGCCACAAGATCAGCCAGATTTTCTTCAATTAAATCTTCTGCTTTTTCTTTTGTCAAAAATCCTGCGAATATGATATTTCCGTCGTACCAGCTTCTAAAATTTTTGATAAAATCAAAATGATCATTATATAAAGTTCCCTGATCGTGAAAGGTAAATGTATGCAATTTCACGCTTGGAAATCTCCTTAGCAATATATTCGTAAAGCTCATCTATTCCATCAAACAAAGACATATCGTGCTGTGTTCCATAAGGCGAAAATCGAATACCAATTTGATCTGCTCCAATAGCTTCTGAAATAGCATCAATAACTTCAAGAACAAATCGTGCACGATTTTCTACCAATCCACCATATTGATCCGTGCGAAGATTGGTATCCGGATTGAGAAACTGATCAATCAGATAAGCATTCGCCGCGTGAATTTCAATACCGTCAAATCCAGCATCTATTGCATTTTTAGCGGACTTGATGTAATCTTCAATGATTTCTGAGATTTCTGATATAACAAGTGCTCTTGGTTCACTTACCTGTACTCTACGTTCAACACCATCTTCAATTCCCCACGCTGTACTGGCTTTGGCAAGAATTGCTGAAGGAGCAACTGGCTGAAAATGATTAGGCTGATTTGAAATATGTGAAACTCTCCCAACGTGCCATAACTGTGTAAATATTTTCCCGCCAACAGAATGCACAGCTTCTGTCACGTGCTTCCAGCTCTATGTTTGCGCCGCATTATATAAACCCGGAACATAGGGATATCCCATTGATGTTTCAGAGATAGAAGTTCCTTAGGTAATAATTAATCCTACTGACGCTCTTTGTTTGTAATATTCGGCGTTCATTGTTGTGATAATACCATTTTTAGAACGTGTACGCGTCATTGGTGCCATTACAATTCTGTTTTCTAGAACTGTTTCTTTTAAATTGAATTTATCGAATAACAAAAATTATTTTTCAACAAAATTAGAAGAGATAGACGGCATAATTATGTAAAATAATTTCATTTATTTGTAGTATTGTTTCAACTCAAAGCCTTTCAATTCCGCAGTTGGTCGCAAGGTTTTTTCAGCTTCAAATTCATTCAAAGAATGTTGTTATTTTATTTTTAACGGAAAATCGTGGTTGGCTAATGCAGTTTTTCCAATCGTCACCAAATCTGCTATTCCTTCTAAAAAGATCGATTTTGACGAGTCTTCCGAATGAATTTTTCCATTTAGTAAAAGTGTAATTTTCAAAGTTCTTCTTGCTATCTGAGCTAGTGAAAGAACTTCAGCAGTCTTGTATTTGTTATCATTAAAAGCAAGAGCCGTTGCATCAAATTCAATTAATGAACATAATCAACTCCAGCGTTTTCCACAATTTTAAAAATAAATTCTGCTTCTTCTTCATTTTCCCATTTATAAAAATAGTCATTAACCACTGTTTCCATTCTGTTTGGTTTGCCGGAGCCGGATAAAATCATTCTTCCTCCATACTATTATTTCAATCCCAGAATAATGATATTAGAAATAGTAAACCCAATCAAATGATAAATTCCGACTAAAAAACCATAATACAGAGGCTTAGGCATGTTGGGGTTTATAGCAATATTGATAGTGTTGGATACTAAAAATCCCAACCCGAGAAATAATGAATATCCTAACACCTGATTATATCTTTGAAGATCAAGTATGTAAATCAGAATAGCACTTGCAATAACTGTTACAAGCGTGGTAATCATAGGGCCGACTATAAAGATGGGCGCAGGTTTTTGAGGGGTAGTTGGTAAATCTTTTCCGAGAGCAATATAATATTGCTTTTTAAAAAAAACTTCAAACCAAAGGTAACCCAATATAAAATAAGGGATGAAGGCTACTAAAATACTAAGCCAGTTTAGATTTGTTAATTGTTTAATCATGTTTTTAGTTTAAGTTAAAGTTTCTTACTGCATATCTATATTTTTCATTACAGCCTCGCTGTAACGTAAACCTGTTTCTGTTTCTAATGGGATTATCCCTTCAAGTCTGTTCAAATCTTCCCTAGTCAAAATCACTTTTCCAGCATCAATATTTTGTTCTACGTATTTTCTTTTTTTTGTTCCGGGGATGGGTACATATCCTTTGGCAATTATCCACGCTATTGCTAATTGTGCGGTTGTAATACTTTTCTCTTTAGCAAATTTTTCTATTTCATTTAGTATCATAAGATTCTGATTGAAATTTTCTCCCTGATAGCGCGGTATTGTTCTGCGAAAATCATCTTCTGAAATATCTTCAAGACGTTTAATGTTTCCTGTAAGAAAGCCTCTACCCAATGGTGAATAAGCAACAAAACCAATTCCCAATTCCTGTAAAGTGTCAAGAATACCCAATCGTTCTATAGTTCTTTCAAATAAAGAATATTCGGTTTGTACTGCTGTAATCGGATGTACATCATGAGCTTTTTTAATGGTTTGTGCGGAAACTTCAGACAACCCGATATATTTAACTTTCCCTTCTTTTACCAATTGCGACATTGCGTATATGGTTTCTTCAATCGGCGTAGTTTTATCCAGCCGGTGTAAGTAGTAAATATCTATATAATCTGTTTGAAGATTTTTTAACGATCGCTCTGCAGCTTTCTTCACATAAGCTGGACTAGCATTTATATTGAATGTAAATTGTCCTTGATCGTCTACCTCTTCGCCAAATTTAGTTGCAATAATGTATTCCTGCCGTTGTCCTTTTATTGCCTTTGCAATCAACCTTTCGTTGGTTAAGGGGCCATAAACATCAGCGGTGTCAATAAAATTTCCACCTAGTTCTTTTGACCGATGAATAGTTGCAATCGCCTCGGCTTCATCTGCTTTCTCTCCGTAAACATCATTACCTGCAAAAGTTGTCATGGTCATGCAACCCAAGCCTATTTCTGGTACTAGCAAACCTTGACTACCTAGCTTTAATTTTCTGATTTCTGACATACAAAAAGGTATTAAAAAACGGTAGGGCGATATTATCCTACCGTTTAAATTGTGTATTATTTTACAACTGTAGCTTCTAATTCTACTGTCAAAGTTGCAAAAAGACCTTTCACTTCTAGTAAAGTTGTCGCCTGTTGTATTCCATATTTCATAAGAAACGGAACATAAACATCCATACAAGTATTGAAAAAATGATTTGTGTTAGTTGTGTAAACATTCAATCTAACAATGTTATTACATTCATAACCAGATTCGCTTATGAGATGCTCTAAATTGGCAATAGTCTGTATGAGTTGGCTTCTCATATCCGCAGAACTTGGAACACCATTTTCATCTAAAGCTACCTGTCCTGAACAGTAAAGCGTTCCGGTTACATTTTTTACTTCTACAGCTTGAGCTGAATTTGTGTTTTTGCCCCATGCCCAAGGGTCGATTGTTCTTTTTTCCATTTTGAAAACTTATTACTTGTTTAACTTGGAGCAAAGATATAGCAGAGTTTTGACAGCCTTATGTCAGGGGTTAAAGTGAATTAATAAAATTTATCAAAATATTGTTGTAAAGTCATTTTATGTGGCTCGAATTTTTCTATTAGAACTTGCATTTTTTCTATTCTGTCTAGTCGAAAATATCTAAATTCTTTCCTAGAACGGCACCAGGCAATAAGCAGCCAATTTTCTGTTGTGTTGATTAAAGAAAACGGCTCAACGATACGTTGCGATGATAAATTATCTTTGTTTACGTAATCAATACTGATTAATAAATAATTAGTCAATGCATATTGTAATTCAGAAATATAATTACTATTTCGTTCTCTTTTGACATTTTGATCAAAACGAGTACGTTCTTCTAATAAATTAACCTTGTTTTTTGCGGATTCTTTTAAGATTGCTTTGATTTTGTCAATGGCATCGCAATAGTCTTTGACAAAAGATTGATCTTTATTTTTTAAAACCAGTTGTTCAGCAAGAATTAATGCGTTCGCTTGTTTTTCTGTAAACATAAGAGGAGGTAATCGATAGCCATTCATCATACAATAGCCTTTGCCGTCCTCAGTCAAAATTGGAACTCCTGCCTGCTCCAATGCTCTGATGTCTCGGTATATTGTCCTAACGCTTACATTGAACTTTTCAGCTAAACTTGTAGCTGTCACAAGTCTTGTTGTTTGAAGCTGTGTTATAATTGCTGTTAGCCTTGAAAGACGTTTGATATCTTTATCATTCACTGTAAGTATTCTATTAATAATTTTTATGATTTTATCGTTTTATAAAGATTATTCTAATTAAGAAAACATCTTTTTTAAAGTTTCAATTATTTCATCAGCAGTAATATCGTCAAGAATTGCAATTTTTCTCTTTAATCTTTTCTTATCTATCGATCTTAAATGGTCTAATGCAACTTGTCCATTTTTACCGTCTACGATACATTTAACTCTCATTGGATATGCTTTTATTGTAGAAGTGAGGGGAGCAATGATTATTGTATTCAGTGCATTATTCATTTCGTTTGGTGAGATAATAACACATGGCCTGATTTTATTAATTTCACTTCCTATCGTAGGATTAAGATCAATAAAATAAACTTCAAATCTTTCTACCATGTCCATTCTGATTTATCAAAATCATTTTCAAAATCTTCTAAATACTCATTGTCTTTAAGAGAACCTGCTTTTAATAATAGTTCTTCCCAATTTTCACGAGGATTTTCTTTTACTGCTTCGATAATAATTTTAGAATCCTTAACAAATAGATTCACTTCTTTCTTAACAGCCACCTGATCAAGAATTTTCTGACTTATTATAATACCAACAGAATTACCTATTTTTCTGACTTTTGTTTTCATATTTCAAAGTTATAACATTGTTATAACATAAACAAATTAAATTTTGTTTACTTTTTAGCTTTCATATTCTTGATTTCCTCATCCGTATGATTATCCAAAATTTTAGCATAGCCGTAAAAGGTTGCTCTAGTCAATCCAAATGGTTTATAAATATCTTCCGGACTCAGTGATGGATCTTTATAAATTGAACGTAAAAGAAGCAACTTTGAAATTGTTTCGGCAGTGTAACCTTTAGGTCTGTCTCCAAGTCTACCTCTAGCTCGGGCTGATTGCAATCCTGCATTAGTTCTTTCTCTTATCAACTCTCTTTCATATTCAGCCAAAGAAGCCATTAGATTAAGAAATAATCTGCCGTTAATAGTGGAAGTGTCAACACCATCCACAAGACCTTTTATAATAATTCCTTTATCACTCAAACTTAAGACAAGATCAATAATATTTTTTAGGCTTCGACCCAATCTGTCCAATCGCCAGACATAAATTTCGTCACCTTCTCGAAACTGTTCAATCATCTTATCAAGTTCGGAACGACTCTTTGTTGCACCAGAAATTTTCTCCTGATAAATTTTTTCACAACCAGCTTTTTCTAACGCTTCAATTTGTAGATCTAAATTTTGTTCTTTGTTTGAAACACGTGCATATCCAATTTTCAAATTTTGTTACATTAAACTCATACTTCGTAAATTTATGAAACTTTGTTTAATGATATGAGATTTTGAGAAAACAATAAGAGAAAATAAAGTGCTCGGACTCGATAACTTATAAAATCTCAAAATACCACCTTAATATCAAAACAATATGTTAGGTATCACTAGGATTATCTTAACCACATTTAATTAAAAAAATTGCGAAAAGACGTTTCCGACCAAAGGGAGGAATTGTCTTTTCGCCCGAACAATAAAACAGACGACAAAATTTATGACCGTCTGTTTTTCTTTAGTAATTACAAATGTCCGTCATCTGCAAATGATATGTACGCTGTAGAACTTAATATACAATGGTCGAGCAATTGAATATTTAAAAACCGTGAAGCTTCTTTTATTTTTTGCGTAATATTTAAATCTTCCTGGGATGGCTTTAAGTTTCCCGATGGATGGTTATGTGCTAAAATAATCCCTGATGCATTGCACAAAAGTGCTGCCTGCATAATGATTCTAACATCAACAATCGTTGAAGAAATTCCAGATTCTGAAATCTTTTTTATTCCTAAAACTCTGTTGGCTTGATTTAAATAAAGGGCAAAAAAAGATTCCCGGTAATCCATTTCATCACTGTCAAAATGCTCTTTAAATATTTTGACAGCATCCCGTGAAGTTGTAATCAATCTTTCACAATTTCCCTTTCTTGAATAGCTTAGTTTTATTTCGTTTACGATATTGAATTTCATATTTTGTACTCTGAATACGGCAGAGATTTGTTTTTCCCGTAATTACAATGATTAAAAAATCAGTTCATCAAAATTGAATCTGCTCCAAAACCTGCAAACTTTTCGCATAGCTCAAAAGCTTTTTGAGATTTCATTTGAGCTGTTCCACCCATGACAATAGATTGTAGTTTGGCTTCATCATCTTTGTAGGTTTTTACATTCTGATAAAAGCCCGTCACTGCATTATAAGCACCGAATAAGGTCCCCTTAGTGGTTTCCATTTGTTGAGTGTCACTCATCATTGCATAGGCAAAAGCATCATCAACGGTGTTTTTAAAAACGGTTGACAGTTCGTCAAGATTTCCTTTTTGCAGATGTTTTAAAGTTTTTTTATTTGGGCAGAGTGCCAACTGAATTAATTTTTTCATTTCGTCGTCACCGACTTTAATTTTTGCCCAATAATTAAAAGTTTCTTCTAATTGATTACTTAATGTATTGGCTAGCCCCATGACTTTATGAGCATCTTCCAAACGTCGTTTAGCTCCTGCGGTATGTCTGATTCTTACCACATTGCTCATATTTTTGAGCGAAGCATTTAAAGTATTTTGACAAACAATACGAATAGGTGTAAAAGCGGCGGTAATACTTCCGCTCCCATCGTGTGAGGTGGTTAAGAAAATGTATTTCTCTGTAATATCGTCACCGTTTCCAACTCGGATATAATCGGGAAGTTTTGCGGTAATAAAAATACGCTCACCATTTCCCAAAGCTCCTGCAGTTTCGTAAAGAATTCCATCTTTTCCGCCTACAATAGAATCAAAAAAAGAAAACGCTTCACGGTTTTGTACAATTTGATAATCTTTTCCCACCACTCCTAAAACTGTATTGTTATCGGTTCGGATATTTGCAAAATAATGAGGTACTTCCAATTCAGAATCATTCATAATGATATTATCATCTTCTTCAATGATACCTGAACCTTTTGTAAATAATACAGATTTTTCAACCTCGTAATCCAAACCCGCAAATTTTATTGCTTCTTCACTTGTGGGATATTCTTCTACAACTTGCCCCAAGTTATGCCAAGCTTTTTCTTTAACTGTGAAAAATGAATATTTTCCTGTTCTGCTGTTGAAATTTAAATTATGTGCCATGATGTTGTATTTTAAAAATTAGAAAAATGTTTGAGAATGTTTTTAGAATGGTAAATCATCATCTTCATCACTTTGATTTGATACTGATTTTTCGGTTTTAACCTTTGCTGATTTAGAACTGTTTTTAGAAGCCGTTTTAGTAGTTTCCGCCTTATTTCCTCCTCCATGAAATTTGATTCGAGAGGTATGAAAATTTAATCCTGCATGAGCTTCCCCGTCTTTTCCTATCCATGCACTTGTGTAGGCTCTTCCACTTAATTCTACTAATGCCCCTTTGGTAAGAATCTCAGCTACTTTTGGAGAAATCCAGTAAGAGCAATCAAAGTAGGTAGTTTGCTCTATTCTTACGCCTTGCTTGTTGCGATAATTGTCATTGGTAGCAATTGAGAAATTGACTACTTGTTTTTTGTTTGACAGTGTGCGTACTTCCGCATCTTTTGTCAGTCTTCCGATAATGTTCATAACATTGCTTTTTAAGATTGTACATTTTTCTTTGTTCACAATCTCTTCTCCGTCCTTTCCCTGAAAGCCTCTTGGGCTTCGCTGAATATTTTTCAAAAGAAAAACCGGAAAAAAGAAAGCAGATAATATTATAGGGCAATAGGAAAAGCCAAAAGGAAACGGAATAATTGGAGGGTACCTTCAGGGAGGAAACCGTTTATGCCGTAGTCTTTTGGCTGGGATTATGAATAGGATGAACTATATACCTTAGCTGCCTTTTTATCGGTTGCATTTGAGAAAATGTTTTACTACAATATTTGTATCAATATAGTTGTAGAATTTGCTTTCCGTGCTTTCATGAATTTTGGTGAACTCTTACTTTATAAGAAATATTATCATTTAAAATCGTCAGAATAATAAAGCCAATCTATGACTTAGAAAGAAGTAAAAATGAAGTGATAATGTTGCTCTCTAAATTACAATTATTGAGTTACAATTCTCAATAAGATTGTCATGAAGAAAGAGAGATCAAAGAAGCAAACTGGCCAAAAAGTTAAAATCGATACATACATTCCGTCAATACAGTTAAAAAAAATTCCATCTGAAAGAGCTTTACAATTATTAAATAAAGCTGGTTATGAGGTAAATCAAGAAGAATCAGAAGAAATTATGGAATTTTTATATACTATTGTAAAACTTACTTTAAAAGAATTTTTTGCATCTGATTGATAATTTGTATCTTAGCTGTATATCGGAATGGTGAATTTCTATGGCATCAATAATTCTTTGATGCATTCTAAATCTAAATTTTAACGAAATCAATACAATTATGGTTATTGCAGATTTGTATATAAGGGTATCAACAGATGAACAAGCTGAGAAAGGTTATTCCCAAAGAGATCAAGATGAACGATTAAGAAAATATTGTTCTAATCACAATATAGTTATTAATAGAGTTATTTATGAAGATCATTCAGCTAAGAGTTTTGAACGTCCAGAATGGAAAAAATATCTCATTGAAATTAAAAAGAAGAGCCATAAAAGCAGTTTGGTTCTATTTACTAAGTGGGATCGATTCAGTCGCAATACTGGCGATGCGTATCAAATGATAAGTTTACTTCAAAAAAATCACATTATTCCTCAAGCTATTGAACAGCCCTTGGATATGTCGGTTCCTGAAAATAAACTGATGCTGGCAATATACCTTTCTACTCCTGAGGTAGAAAACGACCGAAGAGCCTTGAATACTTTCCACGGAATGCGAAGAGCAAAAAAAGAGGGGCGATTGATGGGAATCGCACCTTACGGATATATCAACAGAAGTCAGGAAGACGGTAAAAAGTATATTGCTGTAAAAGAACCGGAGGCATCAAATATCATCTGGGCGTTTAATGAGATTTCAAAAGGACATATTCCGGCTGACCACGTGAGACTGCAAATGAATAAAAGGGAAGGAATTTCCATGTCACGAAGTGCATTTGCGAAAGCAATGAGAAACCCTGTCTATTGCGGTAAAATTTATATCGAGGACTATAAGCAGGAAGAAGCTTACTATACTGATGGAAAACATGAAGCACTTGTAAGTGAAAAACTGTTTTATCAAGTTCAACAGATAATGGACAAGAAAAGGAAAGTGGAGGGACCTGGTGGAAGGGTTCTGGGTAATGAGAGGTTTCCACTTCGGGGGCTTCTGACTTGTCCAAGATGTGGAAAGAATCTTACCGCGAGTGGCGCGAAAGGGAAGTCAAAAACTTATTATTATTATCACTGTCATTACAAGTGTGGTTTTAGATTTGACTCTGCTAAATTAAATGAACTATTTGAAAAGGAAATCTCAAAATTAGAATACAATCCAATCATCAAAGACTTGATGAAAGAAATACTCTTAGACAATTATAAACAATTCACTTTTGATATTGATTCGAAAAGAAAATCTATTTCAAAAGAGATTAGCTTGCTTCATGAAAAAGTTGCCAATGCGAGAGATAAATATCTTTCCGATAAATTGGATGAAGAGGATTATAAAGAGGTAAAGATGCTCACAAAAACCCAAATCGAACAGTTAGAATTGGAACTTCAATACATTGTTGCAGAAAGCAAGGAACTTGATATCAAGACTAAAATTGAAAATGCGCTGGATTCTATGGAAAATCTCTCAAACCTCTATCAGCAGGGCGATTTGCTAACAAAAAGGACGATAGGGTGTTTGATATTTCCTCAAAAAGTCGAATTTGACGGAAAAAGTTTTCAAACACCTAAAATGAATATTGTTGCTCAGTGTATCTATCAGTATAACAATGGGTTAGAAAATAAAAAAAACCGACATAAGAGAGTAAAATCTACAAATGTCGGTCTAGTGACCTCGACAGGATTCAAACCTGTAACCTTCTGAGCCGTAATCAGATGCGCTATTCAGTTGCGCCACGAGGCCGTTGTTTATTGGTTTGCAAATATAGTACTTTTTTGCTTTCTTTGAAAGATGAAAGCAAAATTTTTACTGTTAGTCGCGTTTTTTCTTCTAATCAACTGTAAAAGAGAACAAAAAATATCATCATCCGATTGGGAAAAAATATCAGAAAGAGTACAATTGAAAGATGATAATGGAAAATTAGAAATAAAGTCGGGAAATTTTACATATAATTTCGATAAAAATAAGGTTCCTTTTTCTAAAATTATACTCTTGAATGCAAGTTTAATGGGCTATGTTTCCGAACTTGGCGCTGAAGACTCAGTAATTGGAATTGCAAGTCCCGAATATATTTACTCAGAAAAAATTCACTCCTTACTAAAATCTGGACAAATACAAAATGTAGGAAATGAACAGAAGTACGATGTCGAAAAAATTATTTCGATGAAGCCTGATGCCGTTTTTACCAATTATATTGCAAGTTTTGATAATACCTATCAGCTTTTAAAAAACAACAATATTCAGGTGATTTTTCTGGATGAATATATGGAGCAAAGTCCGATGGTAAAGACTTCATACATCAAACTTTTTGGAAAGCTTTTAGGGAAAGAAAAAGAAGCTGGAGATAAGTTTAATGAGATTCAGAAAAACTATGATGATTTAAAGAGACTTGCTTTAAAATCAGTTTCAAAACCAAATGTTTTAGCCAATGAAATGTATGGCGATGTGTGGTATTTGCCGGGTGGAAAAACTTTTACGGCAAACTACATTAATGATGCTAATGCCAATTATATTCTAAAAGATAACGCTGCAGAAAAAGCAGTTACAATGAGCTTCGAAGAAGTTTTTTCTAAAGCTAAAAATATCCAGTTTTGGGTAAATGCTGGAAACCACCTTTCCAAGAAAGAAATGTTGAATATCAATCCTTTTTATGCAAAGCTTGAGGTGTTTAATAAAGGAAAAATTTACGGAGTTTCAGGTAGAGAAAAACAAAAGGCCAACGACTTTTTTGAAAGCGGAGTTGTGCGTTCTGATTTGGTTTTAAAAGATTATATCAAAATTTTTCATCCAGAGCTTTTACCCGGATATCAGTTAACTTATATGAAGGAATTAAAGTAAGGATTCGGTTATTTTTATATTTTTGCACTAACTTTTTAGCATATGTGGAAGAAAATTAAACAGTTCATTTTTATTGTTCTTATTCTGAATGTAGTTTTTATTATTTGGGGAAGGTTTTTTAATCCGCCCATTACGATTACTCAGATTGGAGGTTTGTTTCAGTACGGGAAATTAGACCGCGATTATATTTCTTATGATGAAATGGGGAGCAATGTAAAAAAAGCCGTTCTCGCTTCAGAAGATCAGAAGTTTTTTGTTCATAATGGTTTTGATTATGCTCAGATCGAAAAAGCGATGAAAAACAATGAAAAAGGCAAAAAGCTGAGAGGAGGAAGCACAATTTCGCAACAAACCGCAAAAAATATTTTTCTTTGGCAGGGAAGAAGCTGGATAAGAAAAGGGCTTGAAGCAATTTATACATTTATAATTGAAAAAGTCTGGTCTAAAGATATTATCCTCGAAAGATATCTTAATTCTATCGAAATGGGACAGGGCGTTTTCGGTGTAGAAGCTGCTTCCAAGTATTATTTCGGGAAATCTTCCAAAGATCTTACGACTTCCGAAGCCGCATGGATAGCCGCAGTTTTACCAAACCCTAAAAAATATGACCCGAAAAACCCGTCGCCTTATCTGAGAAAGAAACACAACTGGATTATGAGACAGATGAGGAATGTAAGTTTGAAATAGTATCTTTGCACTCATGAAACTGCTGAGTTCAAATACAAAAAATTTTGAAGCTGTTCTTAAAAAATATTTTTCCTTTAAGAATGAAACTGCCTCGCTGGAACCTTTAGCTGAGTTTTTTGAAGCTATAAAAAAAACAGATTTCAGAGAGGTACTTCTATTTTTGAGAGAACATCAGAACTTTTCAGACAATTTCAGGCATTATATTTACATTATTTTTAAAGGGAGACCTTTCAATCTTTCTTTAACGGAAGCCAATATTCTTTCGGAAAATGCATTCTTTCCTGAGCTTAAAAAAAGAATATTAAATAAGGTTTTACCGCCCGTAGAAAACGAAAATACGGTTTGGTATCTCATCGACAACATCAGTTTAAGCCCAAAAAAAGATCTGGAATATCTTCATAATCTTCCCGAAGAAGAAGTGAATGAATTGATGCACATTTTGGGAATATCAGATTTTATTCTGAAACCGAATGTGAAAAACGAACTGATATTTTCGATGAATATTCTTTCTTGGCGTGTTACGGGGATGGCTCTTGAAGTTGATGTTGTAAGAATGGCTCCTGAATATAGAAATTTCGACAATCCTTTTCTCGCTTTACAAAATGAATTGGAAGCTTTGGCAGAAGATTTTAAAACCAATTCTGCAATGCAGTTGAACTCTAAAGACAGCCGCTATAAACAGATTAAAATTTACGCTGAGCAATGTCAGGATTTTGTAAATATTGCTTTTAAAAACTCCTCAAAATACGGTATTTCCGGGAAAATTAACCAGTCACTTCTCAAAATTCGTCAACAAACACAAAGAATTTCAGAAATTATAAATCTATTGATCATCGATCAGTCAGAAGATGTGATTGTAAAATCCAAACAGCTGATTTTTAATATTCTGAGTTATAAATCTCATAAGAATAACATTTCTGATCTTATTAATGACAGCACACGGTTAATTTCACATTTAATTACCAATCATACCGCAGAAACCGGAAGTCATTATATCACTTCAAACCGCAAACAGTACATGAAAATGTTCTATAAAGCAAGCGGTGGTGGAATTATTGTCGGTGCTTTATGTATTCTGAAAATGCTGTACGGATTCATGCCCGGAAGCGACTTTTTTCACGCATTTTTGTATTCGTTAAATTATGCGATGGGATTTGTAATGATTTATCTGATGGGATTTACGCTTGCCACAAAACAGCCTGCAATGACGGCTGCAACCATGACGAAAGTATTATCTGAACAGGAAAATCTTAAAAGTAATTACACAGAATTTGCTGATCTGGTTTCGAAATTGTTTAGAAGTCAGTTTATTGCTTTTGTCGGCAATGTTCTTCTTTCTTTTCCTGTTGCCATGCTGATTATTTATGGTCTTGACGTTTTCTTTTCGCAAAATCTGGCAGTTGAAAAATCAGACCGTTTGTTGAAAGATCTTGATCCCTTTAAATCTAAAGCGATTCTTCACGCTTGCATTGCAGGATTTTATCTTTTTATTTCAGGAATTATATCAGGAAATATAGGCAATAACTCCGTGTTTTATCAGATTCCGGATAGAATTGCAAAAAATCTTCCGATAAAAAGGTTGTTTGGAGCCCGTTTTGCAAAAAACCTCTCGACATATTATGCTAAAAACTGGGCAGGAATTATTTCTAATTTTTGGTTTGGTGTTTTTCTGGGAGCGACTGCTCCGATTGGGCTTTTCTTTGGTCTTGACCTTGATATTCGTCACATTACTTTTGCGGCAGGTAACTTTGCAATTGGTCTTTATGGAAAAGATTTTATGGTTGATGCATCCACTTTCTGGACTGCTTTTTTTACTGTTTTTCTGATCGGTTTCTTTAACTTTTTGGTGAGTTTCAGTTTGTCGATGTTTTTGGCATTCCGTTCGAGAAAAATGAATTTTGGTGAAGTAAGAGAGATTTACAGGGAAATATTCAGATATTTTTTAAGAAATCCTATGAAGTTTTTCTTTCCGTTGCGTTCAAGTTTTGATTTGCGATCAAGTAATCTTGTTCAGAATTCAATTCCTACAAAATCTGAAGATCATTAAATTTTTCTTCACCGAACTGAGCCTGAAACTTTTTCAGATAAAAGCTCTTTCTCATTTTGAAATCATTTTTCAGCAACGGTGAATTTATTTTAATCTGAATAATTTTATCATCAAGATTTACGCTTACAATTTCCTGAAAAAGACTTTCATCAAGATAATCTTCCAGAAAATCTTTAATTTCAAAAGCAATCAGCTTATCTTCAAAACCATGTATTCTCGCAAAAGATTTTACAAGTTCTGAGGATTGAAATTCTCGTTTTTTATTTTTTCGCATAACTACTTTCTAATATATTTTGTTTCTAAGCTATTGTCTTTGAAGAATTTTTCTAATTTAGAATAAAAATCATCACACATATCATTAATTTCTAATGATTGTTTTGAATTGAAATCTATTCTGTGACATTCAAAACATATCTCTAAGATTTCAAAAACTTTATCGTTTTCGTCATAAAACAAAATAGCATTTCTAGGAAAAAAGCATTTGCTAATTTCCCGCATATCATTCTTAAATTGACCACAAGTGTTGTAAAGTAAGTCTAATAATTCCAAAGTTTCTTTAAATGTAAGCGTTTTTGATTGATTAATTCCTTCAATACTCTCTCTGTATAATATGTTTTTTAGTTTGATCGGGTATTCTTGATTAACAATGATTTTTTTGATTATTGTTGAATCACCGTTTTTTCCAACAGGAGGTAATGGTATTGGAAATTCACTTAAAAAATCTGTATTATAAGATATGATTTTTACTTTTGCAGTTTTATTGAATGGAAAGGCTTTTAAGATTTCATTATTTGTAAATTTCTTTTGTCCAAAAACTAATATGGAGAAGAAGAGAAATAGACCAAGCAAAAATTTATGCATAACTTAAATTTCAAAAATAATACTTTCCTCATTAATCTTCTTTACAACACTTTCCGTACGTTCACGATGCGTATCCGTAATAAAAATCTGTCCGAAATTCTCTTGATTCACTAATTCTATCAATTGAGAAACTCTCGAATCATCAAGTTTATCAAAAATGTCATCTAAAAGAAGAATTGGGGTCTTTCCGGTTAATTCTCTTATTAAATTCATTTGGGCCAGCTTTAATGAAATTAAAAAAGATTTTTGTTGTCCCTGCGAACCTATTTTTTTAATGAGAACAGCATCCATCTCAAAAAGAAGATCATCCTTGTGAATTCCTTTTGAAGTGTAAGTCAGCATTCTGTCTCTCTCTAAACTTTCCGACAAAAGATTTTCGAAGGAATCGGTAAGCAAATGCGAATCATAAATAACGGAGACCATTTCTTTTCCACCGGAAATGATTTTGTAAAAATTCTGAACGATAGGATTTAGTTTTGCGACAAACTCTTTTCTTTTTTCAAAAATTTTGGTTCCGGATTTGGTGATAGGACCGTCATAAATTTCCAGCGAATCTTTATCCCAGATCCTGTTCTTTGCAAAATATTTTAATAAAGCATTTCTCTGCTGTATCGTTTTTTGATATTGAATCAGATCAAAAAGATAAGAAGAATCAGTCTGTGAAATCATTGAATCTAAAAACTTTCTGCGACTTTCCCCGGAATCGGAAATCAGGTTGGAATCATAAGGAGAAATCATCACACTCGGTAAATAACCGATATGATCTGCCATTCTATCATAGCTTTTATCGTTCTTTTTTATGATTTTCTTCGCTTCTTTCGGTTGAGAAATTTTTATAATGTCTTCATTTTCTTCATTCTGAATTTCAGCGTCGATTGTAAAAAAATCTTCTTCCTGTTTTATATTGTTGAGGTCTGTATTTCCTAAAAAGCTTTTCCCGACAGAAAGGTAATGCAATGCATCGAGAATATTAGTTTTTCCAACTCCGTTATTTCCTACAAAACAATTGATTTGTGGTGAAAATTCAAACTTTTTTTCGGAATGATTTTTAAAATTGTATAAAGAAAGCTTCTTAATTATCATTTGTCAAAAATACTTCATTATTAGTAAAAATAAAAAGGGTAGAGCAGAACAGCTTTCCACCCAAAAAGAAAAATAAGAATCTTTGTTTGAATTTTCAGAAAAATAAATCAGTATAAAGGTTAAAACTGAGGTTAAGAAAAAGCTAAGAGCAAATTCAAATTTTAAATAAAAAGCAGACAGAGTGCTTGCAATAAATACCAATAAATAAGCAAAGTACTTTGTATTTTGCACTCCGATTATTTTAGGAAAAGTCTTTACCGTATCGTTCTTCATATCACGGATATCGAAAGGTAAAACCAGTGCTGTGATAAAGAAAAAACTGATTAAAAATATAGGCAAATCAAATTCGGGTAAAGTCAGCCAGCAGTTCATCAATCCCCAAACCAAACCTACGTAAAATACTTTCAAAAAAGGAATTTTCCGGATGTAGTTTTCAAGAAAAAAGCTGTTGTAGAGTAGACCTAAAACAACTATGATAAACCATTTCAGCAACCGTATTTCGTTATGGTTGAAAATAATTAAAACCGCTGAGATAAGCCCCGCAAAAAAGTTGAGTACTAAAATTTTATAGAAATGTTTCGTCTTCTGGTACTTGGTGTATAGATAGCCACTGAAATACGTAATGAAAAGAAGCGCAATTGTAGGCCAACGGAATGTGTTTTGCTCGATCATGAAAAATACTGCAAAAAGAGTTCCCATTAAGGACACATAAACTTGACTGTCTATAACAGATTTTTTCAGTACTTTTAAACAATTCATTTATCAAAAATAACACTTATGCAAAGATTTTCCAAGGTTTTGTTCCTAGTCCTGCTTTTATCATGTTTTTCAGATGCTTTTGCCCAAAATAATTACGATGCCCAATGGAAAAAAATAGAAGAAAATTCCAGAAAAGGAGTATACAAATCTAATCTTCCTGTAGTTTTAGAAATCCAGAAACAAGCTATGAAAGAAAATAATGCTGTGCAGCTGATCCGCTCCCTGAAAGCAGAGTTCAGTTTAATTAATCAGACGACTGATGACGAGAAAAATGATGTCGTATCAAATTTTTTTGCAAAATTAACTTCGGCAGGGAAAGAGTTGAAAAATGATGACCAGCTGATGTATAAGGCTTTACTATCGAGTTTCCTGATGGATTATTACAATGAAAATTCATGGAAAATAAACGGAAGAACAAACGTCAATTCACAAGATCTGACTCAAATTGAAACTTGGAGCAAACTTGATTTTAAAAATTATTTAACCCAGAATTTTAAAGATCTTGATCAGCAAAACCAGGCAATGAAAAAAGTCTCTCTTGCAAAATATAAAGATATTTTTTTGAGTACTGAGAATGTGAATTTTTTCCCGACGTTATACGATTGGTATTCTTTGAAAAAAATAAGTTTCTTGTCTGATAATGGTCTTTTTACAAAAAATGAATTAACAGAAAACAGAAAGACCATCAATACACTTTTTGATGAACTGGTTGCTCAGAATAACGGAAATCCGAAGCTGTACTTTATGCATCAGAAATTATCTGAAAACTGCAATTTTAATTCTTGCAAAGATAAATTGGAGCAGCTTCAGAATCTTATGAAAACCAATATTGAAGGAGATTATAAAGTTCTGATCGCTGAAGAGATGATGAATGAATTGGTTTTAAAAAACAAAGAAAAAGAAGCCCTTCAACTTGGAAATAGCATTGTAAGTCAATATCCGAAATCTGTTTTTATCAATAATATTAAAAATAAACAAAATCAGATCACCAATCCTTCACTGAATATTAAATATGAAGAGCAGACCCAACCCAATTTACCGATTCATCTTGTTGCCGAATTTAAAAATGTAAATGAATTTTCGCTGAATATTTATGAGGTGAAAGATAACCTGTTATCGTTCATGCAATATTCAAAAAATCAGTACGACAATTCTTTTTCAAAGGTGAAAAAAACTTTGGTGAGAAAAGAGGTTTTTCAGTTGAATGATCCGAAAGATTATCAGGCTCATAAAACTTCATTGGAGATAAAACCGCTTCCATCGGGAATTTATGTCGCAGAATATCAGGTTTCAGGCATAAAGAATGAAGAACGGCATTTTTATTTTTTAGTTTCAGATTATAAAATTATTTATCACAGCAAAAGTGGTAATCAGCTTTCTAATGAATTAAAACTGGTTAATGCTGAAAACGGAAAGTCTGTTGTCAATGAAAATCTTACTTTTTATGAATTTGTACAGAACAAAACTCTGAATAAAGTTGAAGGAAAAACCAATGATAAAGGAATTTTTAAATTTCCTGCAACCGACAGCAAGGAATATTACAGAACGATTTTAATACAACAGCCGAAAACGAATGATTTTCAGATGATGCAGTTGTACGGCTACAACAATCGTGAGGAATACAATCCGAATAAGCAGACTCAGACAAAAGCTCAGATCTTTATAGATCGTGGAATTTACAGACCGGGACAAACTGTTTATTTTAAGGTCATCAATACAAGACTTGAGAAAGAAATAGAATCTGTAATGTCTGGTTTAAAGCAAAATATTACTTTAAAAGATGCCAATAATCAGGAAGTTTCTGTTCAGAGTTTTACCACAAATGAGTTCGGATCTTATCACGGAAGTTTTATTCTGCCTAAAGGAAAACTAAACGGAAACTTTACTCTATCAACGGACGGAAATTCTAACGGATATAAATATTTTCAGGTTGAAGAATACAAAAGACCCAAATTTGAAGTGACTTTTAAGCCGGTAAAAAATGAGTACAAATATGGACAAACCATTGAACTGAAAGGCAAAGCCATGATGTTTTCGGGTGTCGCTTTAAGCAATACAAATGTTAATTACGAGATCAGAAAACAAAATATTCGCTGGAGATATTTTCCTTGGTATCCTAATGATTATGAGAACGAAAATTCTATTTTGGGTGAAGCAAAAACCAATGATAAAGGAGAATTTGTTATAAAATTAGATCTTAAAAAAAATGAAAAGCTGGAAGGAATTCAGATTGATAATTACCAGATCAACGCTTCGGTGACCGACATCAACGGTGAAACCCAGACTGCAAATACAAATTTGAAAGTGGCTTCGGTATCCCATTACATTAAAGCAGATGAAGTAAAAAATGTTTTTGCGGATGAAAATGTAAAATTAAAAGTAGAAACTAAAAATTATAACGAGCAAAATTTAAAAAAATCATATCAGGTTAAATTATCAAAACTGGAAGCTCCGCAGAGAATTTTCAGAAGTAATTTTGAATTTCAAGTTCAGAATTTGCCGAAGTTTTCAAAAGAGGAATTCATAGCTAAATTTCCTCATGATCTTTATGATAAAAATGACCAGCAGGAAAACTGGAAATCAACGTTAGTTTTCGAAAAAACGCAACAACCAACAGATAATCACCAACAACCAGTAACCAATTTGGATTTAGGAAAATTAGAATCCGGTAATTATAAGCTGGAATTGTATAATATCGAAGGCAAAGACACAATAAGATCTGTGCAGAATTTTAATGTTTGGGGTAAAAAAGTTTTAAAAAATAATCAGAAAACATTTCTTTCTGTTTTAAATCCTAAAGATGAAGTTTTGAGAGGTGAGAAGGCAAGAATTAATGCGTATTCATCAATTCCGAATGCCTTTGTCGATGTTTTTGTACAAAACGGATTGGGAAAAACAATTTCCGAAACTCACCAGTTTAAAGATGGAGTTTTAGAGTACGATATTGAAATTCCAAAAGATAAAGAGGTAAACAGTTTGAATATTCAGTTTCAGCTTGTGGCGTTTAATGATGTTCAGACAGAAACGGTAAATTTAAAAATAAAAAATTCAGAACAGCCTTTAAAAATTGAAACGATTACTTTCAGAGATAAAATTGAGCCTAATTCGAAGGAAAAATGGTCAGTGAAAATTTTAGGAAACGAAAAAGAAAAGATCAATGCGGAAGTTCTTGCCAATATGTATGATATGTCTTTGGATCAGTTTTCTGCAAACAGTTTCAATTGGCAGAATTTGTACAGACCTTATTCTGTAGTTACTTCTTATGCTATTGCTCAAAATTTGGAAGAAAAATATTTTAGTAGAGATTTTAATTACCTGCAGACAAAATATGTGGATGTTCCGCAGTTTAACTGGTTTGATAATTCAGATTTGTATTATTTTAGACGGGGTAGAGGCGATTATAGTGGGAGTTCAGATAAAGTTGTAGTGGTACAAAATGTTGTTCCCGAACCTGTAAGAGCTCCGAAAGTTGCTATGTCTCCTGCTCCTGCGATGAGATTGTCTAAAGAAGTAATAAACGATGAAGCGATTGATATTGTTGCTTCAGGAAGAAAGTTAACCGAACAGGAGAAAAAAGTATATTCTGATTATGACGGTGTATTAGATAAGGGAGATTTGAACAACGTTCCTGTTCGTCAAAATCTCAACGAAACCGCTTTCTTCTATCCTGATTTAAAAACCGATTCTGAAGGTAACGTAAGTTTCGAATTCACTTCTCCTGAAGCATTAACAAAATGGAAACTGATGTTTCTTGCTCATACAAAAGAAGCCAGAGCAGCAACATTGGAAAAAGAAGTGGTCACCCAGAAAGAATTTTCAGTTACACCCAATTACCCGAGATTTTTAAGAGAAGGAGACGAGCTGAATTTACAATCGAAATTATCTAATCTTACAAGCAAGAAACTGAATGGTTCCGCCCAATTACAGATTTTAGATGCCTTTACCAATGAAGATATCACAGAGAAATTCGGATTAAGTACATTGACTGCAGTTGCGGGCTACAATAAAGAACAGGCTTTCTCTGTCGATGAGAACGGAAATTCTGCTTTAACATGGAAAATAAAAGTTCCGAATAATGTTTCGTCTATTATTGTGAAAGTCGTGGCAAAAGCCGGACAATATTCTGATGGTGAGCAAAAAGCCGTTGCTGTTCTTCCTAACAGAATGCTCGTAACCGATGCGGTTCCTGTTTTCGTGAAAGAAGGAGAAACAAAAATTTTTGAGTTGGAAAACCTTAAAAATGCCAATTCTATGACGATTTCGAATGTTTCGAATACTCTAGAATTAACGACGAATCCGATTTGGGAAATTATGTTTGCGCTTCCAAGCCTGAAAAACGATCAGAATAATTCTGCGGATGTCATCTTTAATAAATGGTTTGCCGATGTTCTGGCTTCTGAGATCTTCAAAGCGAATCCGAAAATGAAAACCGTTTTCGAAGAATATCAAAATAAAGGTTTATTAAATTCTAATCTTGAGAAAAATCAGGAGTTGAAACAATTACTGCTGGAAGAAACACCTTGGGTTTTGGAAAGTAAAGACGAAAACGAGCAAATGCAGAAATTGGCTTTGTTGTTTGACGCTAATACAATGAAAAATTCTATCAATCAGGACTGGAGTGATTTCAGCAAACTTCAGAATCCTGACGGAGGTTTTTCTTGGTATCAAGGTTATCCGAGCTCGTATTCAACGTCACTGTATATTCTGAAAAATTTAGGTAAAATCAATTCCTGGCTGAAAGATAATGTAAAAGATTATCAAAATTCAGAACAAAATGAATTAGTGAAGAAACTGGTAGGATATGTCGATAATGAAATCAATAAATATGTTGATGTGAAAGACAAAAATATCTGGACCAACTGGGCATTAGACTATCTTGATACAAGAAATTACTGGGAAAAAGAATATCCGTTAAAAGGTAGAGGTGCAGCTTTGAAATCTTTGGTGAAGCAAAAAGCTAAAACCGCAAAACTTACCGATTTTACTTTCTTCGGATTGCATCGCGCGGCTTTATTGATGAACGACTATGGTTTGAAAGAGGTTTCAGATAAAGTCATGAATTATCTTAAAGAAACTTCCGTAGACTCAAAAACACAAGGTGTTTACTGGAAACAAAATCTTGACGATTGGGGTTGGTTCAGCTCAAAAGTTGTGAATCATGCAGGAGCTTTGGAAGCATTCAATAAGTTGAAATCAAACGACCAAAAATTCATTGAAGACATGAAAATCTGGCTGATTACTCAGAAAGAAGTCAATTCATGGGGAAGTTCAAGAGGAACTTCAGAAGTTATTTTTACGATTTTAAATTCAGGAAAATCCTGGACGAGTGCAGAAAGCGATAAAGCGACAATTGTTTGGGGCGGGAAAGAACTGCAGCCGCAAACTCAGGCAACAGGTTATGTGAAATCTGCCATAAAAACTGATGTTCTGGATAAAAAACTAGCAACTGTAACGGTAACAAAACCAGGCGCAGGAATTATTCAGGGTGGTTTATTCTGGCAATATTATGAGGATTTAGATAAAATAAAATCTTCTGAAAATTATCTTTCAGTTACCAAAGAATTGTACAAAAAAATCAAAACGGTAAACGGTGAGGAATTGCAGAAAATTACCGATAAGTCTCCGTTGAAAGTTGGAGATAAAGTGACCGTAAGAATGATTTTGAACACCGATCGTCCGATGGAGTTTATTCATGTTAAAGATATGAGGGCTGCAGGATTCGAACCGATAGATGTGATTTCAGGCTACCAATGGAAAAATTCTTTAGGGTATTATCAGTCTACAAAAGATGCTTCAACCAATTTCTATATTCAGTATATGCCAAAAGGAAAGTATGTCTTTGAGTATGATCTCGTTTGCAATGCTTCAGGAAGTTTTTCAAATGGTTTGACGACGATTCAAAATTACTATGCACCACAAATGAATGCACATACAAAAGGAACCAATGTGAGAATTTCAGAATAACGAAATTATTAATCAACAAAAAACTGCAGTAATATCACTGCAGTTTTTATTTTCATTAAAAGGATTTGCTTTAATTTTCTAAACTTATTTTAAATTGAAAATCCGTCTTGTATTTAGAATGTGTATTTCGGAAATAACTGAAACGGCTTTGTTTATCTTTAGTTAATCTTTTTCTAAAAATCCTTTGTCTATCCTTACGATTAAAACGATGAAGTAAAATACTTAAAAAAAAATTAAACAATTGTTTAATTTTGGAATAGTTTTTGATTTTAAGGAATTTGTAAAATTTAAACAGTAAAATTATGAAATTTTCAAAAATTATTTTGTCGGTATTTATGATGATTATGGGAGGTTATGTTTTTGCCCAGAAAAAAGCAGAGAAATTTGAAAAACTTCAGATTGAGATGTTTCCTAAGGCTAAAGAAGGATTCAAGCAGGTTTATATTCAGCTTCCTATTGCGAAAAATGAAAATGATCTTAAAGTAGAATTCTTTGTCGGTGCAGAAAAAATGCTTGACTGCAATAAACATTTCCTGATTGGTAAAGTAAATTCTCAGGATCTTCAGGGATGGGGTTACAATTATTACGAGGTAGAATCTAAAGGAGAAACAGGCGGCACCTTAATGGCTTGCCCGGATCAGAAACTTACCAAAAAGTTTGTTTATCTTCAGCCGGAAACGGTAAGATATAACAGCAAACTACCTTTGGTTTTCTACATTCCCAAAGATATGGAGGTTCGTTATAGAATTCTTCGTCCTGATGTGATGAAAAAAGCGGTTCAGAAATAAATTTCAAAACTTATTTATACAAAACTCTTTGCAGATATGCAGAGAGTTTTTTTATGCCGCAAAACTTTATATTTCACTTTTTCAATTATTAAAAAAATATTCAAATCAAACAAAAAAACTGATATATTTGTTTCTATACAATTTGACTAACTATGGAAAACGTTTTTGATGCTAAAGTTGCTCAGAATTACATTGATAGAATTAATAATCTGGTAGAAGAAACTCATGGTTTATGGGGAAGAATGACGGTTGACCAGATGTTGGCACACTGCTGTGTATCTTATGAAATGGTTTACGAACCGGAAAGACATAAAAAACCTGGTGCGATTGCTAAATTTATTCTAAAAAATTTCGTAAAACCTAAAGTGGTGAGTGAAAAAGCATACCCTCATGATTCACCGACAGCGCCACAATTTCTGATCAAAGAAAGAAAAAATTTTGAAGAAGAAAAGAAAAGACTGATTGGATATATTCAAAAAACGCAACAATTGGGAGCAGAAGCGTTTGACGGAAAAGAATCTTTTTCTTTCGGAAAACTAAAATCTCAGGAATGGAATAATATGTTTGCAAAACACCTGAATCATCATTTAAGCCAATTTGGGGTTTAATAGAAATACCATCAGTAAATCAATAGAAACGTGCTTTGTGCGTTTACAAAAACATAAATTCCTTTTTGGCTTTAGCCTAAATTATTAAATATGAAAAAACTTTTATTATTCCTCATTTTCACATCAGGTTTTGTTTTTGGTCAGATGCCGAATATTGAAACCGTGTGGAAAAACAACAGCAAACCTTACATTGGAACAATCGGTAATAAAGGTGAGGAGATCAGGCTGAAGATCAATATATCTGAGCAAAACAAAAAAAATGACCAGGAATATTTCGTAGCAGGATATTCTTTGGTAGATACCAATTATACAAAGTTTGAAGGAAAACTCACAATTACAAAATACAAAGACTCCAAGAAAAAAGGAGTTGTATACGGAACGTATGAATTGGCAGAAGAGTCGAAAGGAAAGCATTCCGGGATGTTTACCGGAAAATTTGTCTATACTTTTACATGGAATAAAAATTCTGAAAAGATTGAAAATCAGGATATCGAATTGATCGGCGACTGGAAAAGCTATGACAAAACTTTGGAATTTAAAACCAAATTAAAAAACCAATAATAATCATGCTAAAAAATATACTGGCAGTTATTGCCGGCATTATTACCGGATCGATCTGTATCTGGCTGGTTGAGACACTCAATCATATTTTATATCCTTTTCCTGAAGGAATAAAGCCAAATGATATGGAAGGTTTTAAAAGCTATGTTGAAACTCTACCTTTTTTAGGGAAATTTATGGTGATTGTAGGATATGCTGTCGGAGCGGTAGTTGCAGGGTTTGTGTCAACAAAGATTGCTAAAAACGGAAAACTTACGGCTGCAGCAATCTGCGGAATTATTTTCATGATTTTCACCATTTACAATATGACCGTTTTACCAACTCCTGTATGGTTTTGGGTTCTGGGGATTGTAGTTTGGGGACTTGTTTTTCTGGGTGGCAAATTGGCTTTAGATAAAAATTAATTTCTCTAACAGATTTAGAATTATATTGATTTTTAATATGCTAAATCAGCAAAACCTGCGTGAGTTAAAAAAATAAACACATAAAAAGTATGAAGTTAGGCGTATTTTCACTCAGTTTAAGTGTAAAAGATCTGGCAAAATCTAAAGAATTTTACGAAAAATTGGGTTTCTCGTCAATGGGTGGAAATATAGAGAATAATTATCTCATCATGAAAAACGGAAGCACTCTGATCGGGCTTTTTCAGGCGATGTTTGATGGCAATATGTTGACATTCAATCCGGGTTGGGATGAAAATGCTCAAATCCTTGAAGAGTTCGATGATGTAAGAGCAATTCAAAAAAGGCTTATTGAAAGTGGAATCGAATTAGAAAGAAGAGCGGATGAATCAACAACCGGTCCTGAGCATATTTATCTGAAAGATCCCGACGGAAACATGATTCTTATTGATCAACATCGTTAATCCAAGTTTCGTATTCCGAGTTTCGAATCTCGAACCACGAATCTCAAATCAACTAAATTATATATTATGGCAACAGTAAATGTTTATCTTACTTTCAACGGAAACTGCAGAGAGGCATTCGATTTTTATAAATCAGTTTTCGGTGGAGAATATCCTTACATCGGAACTTTTGGCGAAATGCCACCTCAGGAAGGTATGGAAATGTCTGAAGAAGACAAAAACAAAATTATGCATGTCACCCTCCCAATTTCAAAAGAAACAGTTTTGATGGGAAGCGATACCGGCGGAGAGTGGGCTTCAGATTTTACAATGGGAAATAACTTTTCAGTTTCCATCAACGCAGAATCAAAAGACGAGGCAAATACACTTTTCAATGGGCTTTCAGAAGGCGGAAATGTTACGATGCCTTTAGCGGATACGTTTTGGGGAGCTTATTTCGGAATGTTTACCGATAAATTCGGAATCAACTGGATGGTAAATTACGACGATCCTGCAAAAATGCAACAGCACCCTTAATATCCTTTTTTGAATACAATAAATAGCTATAAATAACCGACAGAACTTTTTGTCGGTTTTATTTTTAAAATATTTTTGTTTTCTTAAAGTTAAAAACAGAAATTGATTATTACAAACCTTTACCTTAGCTGAGCGAAATCGAAGATTCGACGTAGTCAAAAGCTTTTGCGAACGGAAATGTTTTCAAACATTTTAAAAAAATTGTGCTATTGGATTTAGAAAATAATATTAAAACAACCTGTTGTACATTTAGAATTTTGTTTAACGCAAAGTGAAACGCCTCTGTCTAACTTTAAAAACAATATTTTTTAATAAAAACTTTGTTTGGCTTTGCGATAATAAACGTAAGGCAAAACAAAGAAAATATAAATTTCACATTAAATTTAAGAAATACAAAGACATTTTATTCATTAAAGATATGTAAAGATTTAATAATCAATTAATTAAATTCAAATCCTAAATACACAACAGGTTAAAATATTTTAAAAACAATCAAAATGAAATTTACAATTGATGAAATCGAAGCTGAACACCAAAAAGTAAAAAGCGGAGCAGATTTTCCAAACTATATTCAGGCAATAAAAAATCTCGGAGTATCTCATTACAAAGCACTTGTTGCTGATGGAAACACGAAGTATTTTGATCTTGAAAACAACTTTGCGGAAACAGGAGCTACATATGACACTCTAAGAATTTCTGAAAACCTAAATCTTGAACAGTTTAAATCAAGATTAAAACTTCACCAACAAGGCGAAACAGATTATATAACTTTTTGTAAAGACTGCGCAGAAAACGGAGTGAAAGGTTGGAAGATGGATTTAAATGATATGACCTGTACCTATTTTGAAAAAAACGGAAATGATATTTTAGTGGAAATAATTCCTTCATAAAATAAGTTTAGAGTGGTTTGTGATTATAGATTTTTATTATTAATTTTGTTGGTATTGATAGTTAATATAAATTAATATTAAAAGTATGAAAATTCTAAAAAAACTTGCTGTTTCGGTTTTATGTTTGGGAAGTATCTTGTCATTTGCTCAGGAAAATGATTTGGGAGCTTGGTATATGTATTTCGGGAATAATAAGATCAGCAAAAAACTGAATTTTCATAATGAAATTCAATACAGAAATTTTGATGCAATCGGAGATCTGGAACAATTGCTCATCCGTACAGGGATTGGATATGATCTTACTGAGAACAACAACAATGTTTTGTTGGGATATGGTTTTATTTTAAGCCAGCCTTATGTAAAAGGAGAAAAAACAGAGAATATTGAGCACCGTATTTTCCAGCAGTATATTACAAAACAGAAGTTTGGAAGGTTCAATCTTCAACATCGTTATCGGTTGGAAGAACGTTTTTTACAGGATGATTTCAGGATGAGGTTTCGTTATTTGTTAGGTTTTAATATTCCGATCAATGATAAAGAGATGTTACCGAAAACTTTTTATGCATCGGTTTACAATGAGATTTTCCTTCACTTAGACAGTCCGGTTTTCGATAGAAACCGAGTGTACGGAGCTTTAGGGTTTGTCATTAATAAAAACATGAGAGTTGAGGCGGGGTATATGAATCAGCTTCAGGAAAATAAAAACCGCGGACAAATACAAATCGGTTTTTACAATAACATCCCTTTTACAAAAAATTAAAGTAAAACAGATCTCAGATTCGGTCTTTAAAAACAGAATCTGAAAGAGTTTTCAAAACTCAAAAAACGATAACACTTTTTTAATAACTAATAAAATCACAAACCATGATTCACGACTATGTAATTATTTCCATCGCTGTACTTCTTTCGGTGATGATTTTGGTGATGGTAGGGCAGAAGCTCAAAGTGGCTTATCCTATTTTTCTTGTGATTGCAGGCTTACTCGTAAGTTTTATTCCGGGAATGCCGCAGATAGAAATCGAGCCTGATCTTGTGTTCCTCATATTTCTTCCTCCTATTTTATTTGAAGCAGCCTGGTTTACGTCTTGGCAGGATTTTCATAAATGGAGAAAACAGATTTTCTCAATGGCATTTGGGTTAGTTTTCCTTACCTCAATAGTTGTTGCTTATCTTTCTTCATCCATCATTCCGGGATTAACGGTTGCAATGGGTTTTCTTTTGGGTGGTGTAAACTCTCCGCCGGACGCGGTTGCGGCAACTTCTGTTTTAAAGAACATGAAAATTCCTAAAAAAATCACGACGGTTTTGGAAGGGGAAAGTTTAATTAATGATGCCTCGAGTTTAATTGTATTTAAATTTGCTTTGGCGGCAGTCATTTCAGGACAGTTTATCTTCCGTGAAGCAGTGACAGATTTCTTTACGATGGCAATCGGCGGAGTAGCTGTAGGAATAGGAACGGGTTTGGTCTTTGGTAAATTTTTAAGGCTAATTCCATCTAATTCAAATATTGATACGGTGATTACCCTGATTGTTCCCTATGTCATGTATGTTGCAGCAGAGCATTTTCACTTTTCCGGGGTTTTGGCAGTTGTAGCAGGAGGTTTGCTGATGTCTTATAATTCGCATTGTTATCTGAGTCACACCTCAAGAATTCAGTCTGGTAATGTTTGGAGTGTTCTTATTTTCCTTATGAATACGATTATTTTCATTCTCATTGGTCTTGAATTGCCGATTGTTGTGGCTGCAATGAAAGATTACACCATTTCGGAAGGTATTTTTTACAGTATTGTAATTGGTGGAGCTATTATTTTTACACGTTTGGCTTACAGTTATGCTATTGTTTATATTCCAAGGCTTTTGTCTAAAAAAGTCCGTGAAGAAAATCCCAAACCTGATTGGAAAGAACCTTTCATCATTAGTTTTGCAGCAATGAGAGGGGTTGTTTCGTTGGCGGCGGCACTTTCGATTCCGGTGTATATCAGTCCGGGAGAAGCTTTTCCGCATAGAAATATTATTTTGTTTGTGACTTTTGTGATTATTCTGATTACTTTGGTCGGGCAAGGTTTATTATTGTCTCCAATCCTGAAATTCCTTAAAATTGAAGATGCAGGAAGTGAGCTTCCGGAAGAAAAGCAGGAAGCGATTTTAATGAAAAAATTAAAAGAAACAGCACTTCAAAAGCTTACTTCAGATTTCTCTGAGGTTTCTGAAAATAACAGTCTTGTGAGGCACCAGATTTACAAACTCGAAAACGAAATGAAACTCATTGCTGATAAAGCACAATGTATGGGTTCAACGGTAGATTATGCTGCTGCAATGAATGAAAATAAAGATGTTTTAAGGCAGGTGATTCAGGCGCAGAGAAACGAACTTCACAGAATGAAGCGTGAAAAAATATTTGATGACCACGTGATGCGAACCATTGAAATGCAGCTGGATTTTGATGAAGCTAAAATTACCGGTTTTGCCCATTAAAATACTTAAAAAATGTCAATTTTAGTTAAATCAAAGTAATCGGCTGATTGCATATTAGCAGAGCGTTATAAAAATTGCTATTTTTGATGAAATTTTTAGAAATAACAAATGAAAAATAAGATAATTGTTGGTTTTGCAGCTTTGCTTTTGGTGATGTCTTGTAAAAATGACGAGAAAATATTGACTTCTTTAGCTGATTACAATGCATCAATGGAAACCCAAGGTTATCATTTCGGTGATAAAATAGAACTTCCGAAAGAAGTTACAGATAACGTGGAAAGTATTGTTATTAGTTTTGGGGAGAAAGAATCTACAAGTCTTATGGTTGATCCAAAATATTTTACGCTTGGTGATAATGCTGTGACATTTAATATTAAAACAAAAAGCGGCGAAACACTTTACCAGGATGCAACCATTAATGTTTATAGTAAAAGCCCTGAAACAGCAATCAATTACGAAATTGTAGCAGAATATCCTCATGATCCTAAAAACTTTGTACAGGGTTTCCAGATTGATGGAAATACAATCTACGAAAGTGAAGGGCAGTATGGTTCATCAAGATTAATAACATATAAACTTGGAGAAACTATTCCGATTAAAGAAACGAAGCAACCTGATGATGTTTTTTCTGAAGGAAGTACAATAGCAGGAAATAAAATATATCAATTGACTTGGGAAAACAAGAAAGGATTTGTTTATGATAAAAATACATTAAGTTTATTATCAGAATTCCCTTATCCGGACATGATGATTAAAGGTTGGGGATTAACTTATGATGGAAAGCACCTAATTGCTTCTGACGGGTCTAAAAATCTTTATTTTTTAGATGTAAACAATCCTTCAAAAATGATTAAGTACATTTCAGTAGCGGGCAATACTTCGGTCTATGACCAATTAAATGAATTGGAATATTATAATGGTTTTATATATGCAAATGTTTGGCATAAGCCTATTATATTAAAAATTAATCCATCAAATGGCGAAGTTGTAGGTAAATTTGATTTCACAAAAATAGCGGATCCATTCACGAAAGCAGATAGTGAAAATGTTTTAAATGGTATTGCTTTCAAAGGGGATAATATGTTGGTTACAGGGAAAAACTGGCCGACAATTTATGAAGTTGCCATTAAATAGTTAAAATTGAATGCCCCTTCATTCATCCAGAAATAAAATATGTAAATTGGTAGCGCTCCGAAGGAGCGCTATCTTAGTAAAAAAGATTTTTTGAGATTACTGCAATTCTTATCTGTTTTTATTTTCTGTACATTGTATGCACAGAAAGCTCTTCCTTTTGATTCTTTAAAGCTTAAGGAGGCAAGAGATATGTTTGCTGATGATTACGGAAATCTTTATCTCTATAAAAACAAAGATTTCAGCTTTACGAAATACGATTCTTTAGGAAAGCAGCTGGGAAAAATGATGTTCACCGTTCCTTTCAAAGTTCAGGGAGTTCAAAATCCTTTAAGTATAGCGCTTTTCTCGGAAAATGCACAGGAAATGAAGTTTGTAGATCAGAACCTTAATGAAATTCAGAAGCTTGATTTCAAACAGAAATTTACCTTCATAAAACATGCTTATGCTGAAGATCTGCAACAGATCTGGCTCATGGATGAAAGTACAAAAAGGCTGATTCAGTATAACTTCAGAAACGATGCAACGATCAATTCTTTTCCTTTTGATGCAAGTTTTGATGACCTGATCGATCTTTTGGTTTTTGAAAATAAGGTTTATATTTTATCTAAAAACCAGTTCAGGGTCTATAATTTGAAATTTGAAAAACTCTTTGAAGCTCCTGTTGAAAATGCAAAACGATTCAGAAGAGAAAACGAGATCATCCTGATTGTCGCAAAGAATACAATTTTCAAATATAACCCGGAAAAAGGCTTGACCAAAATTTTTGAAGATCCCGATGCGCAAATTGTGGATAAAAATTCGTTGGCTTATTTTGAAGTAAAAGGCAACAAGCTTTATCTTTACACCCTTGAAAATATAGCAAATATTAAAAAGCTCAAAGACGCCGAAAACCAGAAAAAAGAACTGGAAAAATCCATAGAAAAGCTCGAAAAAGAAAAGTCTGAAAAGACCGATATCATTAAGCTGATGGACGAAATCGAAGATCTGGGCTTTTAGTAATAAATAAAGAACAAAGAAGATATGCATATTGCGGTTACGGGAAATATTGGAGCAGGAAAAACAACTCTTACAAGAATGCTGGCAAAGCATTACGGTTGGGATGCGCAGTTCGAAGATGTAGATCATAATCCTTACCTTGAAGATTTTTATGCTGATATGAGCAAATGGAGTTTTGCTTTACAGATTTACTTTTTGGGCAGCAGATTTCGTCAGGTAAAAGAAATCAGAGAGAGTGGGAGAAATATCATTCAGGATCGTACGATCTATGAAGATGCCCATATTTTTGCTGAAAACCTTAATGATATGAAGTTGCTTTCAGATAGGGATTTTAAGAACTATGCATCTTTGTTTGATCTGATGAAAAGCTTTGTTTCTGCACCGGATTTGTTGATTTATCTTAAATCTGATGTTCCGAATCTTGTAAAGAAAATTTATAAGCGGGGAAGGGAGTATGAAGCTTCCATAAGCATTGAATACCTTTCTAAGCTTAACAAAAAATACGAAAAATGGATTTCCAATTACACAGAAGGTAAATTGCTGATCATTGAAGTTGATGACTTGGATTTTGTGGAAAAGCCTGAAGATTTCGGTTTAATTTTAGAAAAAATTGAAACAGAACTGAACGGATTGTTTTAATTTTTATACTTAACATAATATTTGGTTCTAAATTTGTTGGATTCAAAATATATTCTAAATCTTTAAAATCAGACTAAAATGTTGGTAAAAGTTCTTCATAACGGAAATTGCTCAAAATCGAATGCTGTTTTAGAATATCTAGACGAAAACGGAATTCAGTTTGAAATCATTAATATCGTAGAAGATCCTTTAAGTGTTTTGGAGCTTAAAACTGTTTTGAAAAAGCTTAATCAGAGTGTTTTTCATATTATCAGAAAGGAAGAAAAACTCTATCTGGAGAAGTTTGCTTCGCAAAATTATTCTGAAGAAGAATGGTTGCAGATTTTGTCGGAAAATCCGTCACTTATTCAAAGACCCATTTTAATTAAAGGTTCAGTTGCCATGTTGGGAAGACCTTTGGAAAATGTCAAATTTTTTATTGAAAAATAGAAGTTTAAAAAAAATTAATACTAAAAAAGGTTAGTCGTAAAACTAACCTTTTTTTATAGCAGCAAATGATAACTTAAAGTAAAATTACATTTTCAATTCTTGCAACTTCCTGATAAATTTTCACCACCTGATCAGCATCCAGAACAAATGCATTGATATTGCAGGCCGTATATTTACCGTTTTTACTTTCCCTGTTGCTCATAGTGAACTTTATACCGTCAAAAACTTTATAAATCTCAGTAATTTTAGCCTCATCTGTCGGAATGATAAATTTAAATAAATAATCTTCTGGAAAGTCGTGGTGACCTTCTAATTTTTCCTTCAAAGAACTATAAAATTCTTCAGGATTTGCGTGCTGATTTCCTTCTAATATATCCATCTTTTCTACCTTATTTATATATAAATATAATGAAAATAAAACTATTTTCCAAACGCACCCAATAGTGAACCTGAATTTTGCTTTTCGTGATCTTCAATAATGTTGAAAAGACCATCTACGATTTGCTCTGAAGCCAGCATACTCAATCCTCCTGCATTCACATTGCTTTTATTTCCACCCAATAAACTGCCCAGTAAATTGCTTCCCGACAAAGCCGTGTTAATTGTTTTAACGATTCCGTATTTATTCAGTTCCTGTTCAACTCTCGGAGCGATTGCCTGTACAAGCTGAGTCTGGGTTTTTTCTTTTAAGATTAAAGTGGCAGTTCCTTTTTCACCTTGGATAATTCTTGTTACATCCTGTGCATTTAAGCTGTTTACTGCAGATTCTAATATCGGTTTTGAAATACCGACCGTATAAACTGCAGCTTCAGCTATATATTCTCTTTCTTTTGCTACAAGAGACGGAGCTATTTTCTCTAATGTTGTGTTGATGTCACGAAGTTCTTTTGGTAACGCTTTGTCTACTAAATTGTTTTGAAGAAATGCCTCTTTGTTTCCATAGATGTTTGCTCCTTTATTGATTCCGCCAAGCAAAACTCTTTTGATAACAGCAAGCCCTAAATCTGAGGTTGCTATAGAAGTGCAAGACTGCATTGTAGTATTAATGATCGCTCCTGTACCCAAAATAACAGCTGCTGCGATGATATATTTTTTCATTTCGTTCTTATTTTAAACTGCGCCAAAGTTAATTACTTATACTCTTTCAACAAAATTTCATTTGACAAGGTATAATGTAATCAATTCACTATTTCCGTACCACAATTAAAATTTTTTTATTCAAATCTTAAAAATTTCCCTCTCATTGCTTTTTTTGGTGAAATTTATTGCTTCAAAATGAAAAAATGATTTTTTTTTCAATATTAAATTAATAAAAATCACCTTAAATTTTAAGAATAAATTAAATAAATATTATAATATCTTAACAGATAATTAAACTTAAACGCATTATCAAAATTTTTTTAAGTAACTTTAACAAGATTAGATATTTTTTCTATTTTTGGTTAATGTCTACTTTTGAGACATGGAAGTATGAATATTTGATTCATCTTCAGAAAATATGAATGTACAAGATAAAATTAAACTATATGAAACAAACTAATTTAAAGTATTCTTGTCTTATTGCTGTTCTCTACTTTGGTATGAACGTCAATGGACAGACTACTCCTCAAGACACCGTTCCAAAAGAGCAAAAGATTGAGGAGGTTGTGATGATTGGGTATGGTAAACAGAAAAGGGGTGATCTTACTTCATCAATATCATCTGTAAAATCAGAAGATATTACAAAGCAGCCTGCAACAACAGCTATGCAATCATTGCAAGGTAAGTTATCTGGAGTTACGATTGTAAATACAGATCAGCCTGGAGCTACCCCTAGTGTTATCGTAAGAGGTTTAGGAACAGCTTTAGGTGGACGCGATCCACTTTATGTAGTTGATGGAATGATCGTACCTAATATTACTAACATTAATCCACGTGATATTGAATCGATAGATGTTTTAAAAGATGCAGCATCTACTGCAATATACGGTGTTAGAGCTGCTAATGGTGTGGTAATTGTTACTACCAAAACGGGTAAAAAAGGTAGAACTAAAATATCATTTGATTCTTATTTTGGTGTTAAATCAATTCTCAATAAAGTTAAAATGGCCGATGCGAGCCAGTATGCACAATATTTTAATGAGGAAAGAAAAGCTAACGGTAAAACTACCTTTTTATCTCCCAATCAGCAGTATAATACAAATTGGCTCGATGAATTAACTCGTACGGGAATTGTGCAGGATAATAATGTTACAATTAGCGGTGGAGGTGAAAATGTGAATTATTTTTTAGGTGCAGACCATTTTACTGAAAATGGAATTTTAGAGGGGCAAGATTATCGAAGAACTACTATTAGAAATAATAATACATATAAACTCTTCAATAACCGTGTACGTATAACTCAAAACGTGAGTTTTTCTAATACTAAAGAAAACATCAAACCATTAGGGGCCTTTGATACAGCTCACAGGCAAGCACCGGTCATTCCAGTTAAATATGAAAATGGTAAGTGGGGAATGCCTTATTGGAATGAAAGTACAGGATTAGCCACATATCCAGGTATAACTCTCAACTCTCATGGTAACCCTCTTTCATCAGTTTATTATACAAATGAAGTTGCTAGAACAAATACTTTGCAAGCATTTTTGCAGGCAGATATTGATGTTACAAAAGATTTAACTTTTACATCAAGAGCAGGAACTACTAAATACTGGTATAGCAAAGAAACTTTTGTTCCTACAAGAGCTACGTGGTTAGCGGCCGACCCAACTAGAACTGATGCTCAATTTCAGGCTTTACAGGATGCAAACCCAACGAATGCTAGCTATGTAAATAATTCTTTTGGTATAGAGAAAATTGATACTTTCCGTTGGCAGTGGGAAAATTATTTCACTTATAATAAAAAAATTGGTAGACATAGCATAACTGCAGTTATTGGAACTTCTTCTGAAGAAGTAGGTGTTGGTGGTAGAATGTATGGAAGAGCATATAATTTATCTGATAAAAGCCAATATTGGAGCTTAGACTTAGCAGGTAGTGGTCCAAATAAAACTATTGAACAAGTTTATTATACTCCAGTTCGATATCTCTCTTATTTTGGACGTTTACAATACGATTTTGATAAAAAATATTATGTATCAGGTATTATTAGACGAGATGGTACTAGCCGCTTTAGACAAGATGAGAAATATTGGGATACTTTCCCATCTGTGAGTGCAGGATGGAATATTTCTAATGAAGATTTTTTAAAGGATAATTCTTTCATTAATTTCTTAAAAGTCCGTGGAGGTTGGGGAACGCTAGGGAATGATAACATAGGTGTAGTTAATGTTTCAAATACAGGAAGCGGTCCAGGAAGCCAAGATTATAATTATGTATTTGGTCCAGGACAAGATTTAATCTTTGGAGCTTATTTCGGTTCTCCTGCATATCCCCTTGGTTGGGAAATTACAAAAGAATGGAGTGTTGGTACTGATTTCGAATTGCTTAACAAACGTTTAACAGGTTCATTTGATTACTATCAAAAGAAAAACACTAATACAATTTTAAAAATTAAACCTATTCTTTCAGGACCATATAAAGATGATTTTTATGATCACGGTGCTGTTGTAATGAATAAAGGTTGGGAAGTCGCATTAAGATGGAAAGATTTTTCTGAATCTGGAAATTTTTCATATGAAATTGGTGCTACTTTTAATAGTAATGACAATAAGGTTCAAGAGGTTAAGCCTGCATATGGAGGAATGACGGGAGGATCTTTAGGAAATGGAAGTATTACCAAGAGACTGGAGGTAGGACAATCATTAGGTTCTTGGTGGATGTATGAGGTAGAAGGTGTTTGGCAAAATACTACTGAGATAAATAATAATGCGCATTTATCGGGTGCAAAACCTGGTTTTTTAAGATATAAAGACCAGAACGGAGATGGTGTAATAGATGATAGAGATAAAGTATTTTTTGGAAGTTATATCCCAACATATAATTATAGTGTTCATCTAGGATTTACATATAAAAATATTGATTTTAGTATTGACGGTTATGGGGCTGGAGGAAATAAAATATATAATGGATTGAACAGTACTCGTATTGGAGGGGAAAATGTTTCTCAATATATGTTTAATAACAGATGGACAGGAGAAGGTTCGACGAATACTAATCCAGGCGCCAATAGAGATGTAGAAGCATCAAATTATTATTTAGAAGATGGTGATTATTTCCGAATCAATAATATTACATTAGGTTATAATTTTAAAGATGCTATCCAAGGTTTGCGTAATTTGAGAGTTTATTTAACTGCACAAAACCCTTTTATTTTTACAAAATATGAAGGGTATACACCGGAACTTAACTCTAATGGTGATCCTTATGGAACTACGGGGGTTGAACTATCTGCATATCCCAATTTAAGAAGTTTTATTTTAGGAGTAAATGTTGAATTTTAAATAGTTGGTAAAATGAAAAATAAAAATATTATATTAAAATGTTTATTATCAGGAAGCCTGATATTAGGTTTGTCTTCTTGTTCTAGCAGTTTTTTAGAAGATGTAGAATCGAGAGAAAAAGTTGATGCTGTTGATGCTGGTACAGTTTATGATCCTGTGATGTTTGTAAATGGTACCTATGGTATGCTTACAGACTGGGATTATGCCTTTTCATGGTTAGGTGTTACTGAAATTATTTCAGATAATGCAGATAAAGGTAGTTCTGCGACTGATAACGGATCAGATAAGTTAATATTGGATAATCTTGAGCATACAAGTGCTACTGGATCAATTTCAGCCATGTGGACACGTTTTTATAAAACAATCGGCAGGGCTAACGAATCTATTAAATATACAGAAAACTTTGGATTAACAGATCAGGCATATAAAAATCGATTAATAGGTGAAGCTAAATTTTTAAGAGCACTTCATTACTTTTGGTTGGTACGAATGTTTGGTGATGTTCCTATTCAGACCCTCGAAGATTCTCAGTCATGGTTTGTAAGAAAGCCTAAAGCAGAAGTTTATGCTTATATAGAACAAGATTTATTAGATGCTATAACACTCTTGCCAAAGAAAAGTGAATATGCTTCAGCCGATTTAGGAAGAGCAACACAAGGTGCAGCTCAGGGGTTATTAGCGAAAGTATACTTGTACGAACAAAAATGGCAACAAGCATATGATATGGCTGGAAATGTAATGACTTCAGGGCAATATGGTTTGGAATCTAACTATGCAAATATTTGGAGATTATCGGGTGAAAATGGTATAGAATCTCTTTTTGAAGTACAAGCTAGGGGAGTTGAGGTTGCTCATGGTGTAAACCAATACTCGGAAACCCAAGGTGCACGCGGAACTGGAGGCTGGGGCTGGGGGTTCAACATCCCTTCTCAAAATCTGCTCGATGCATTCAACACTGCAGGAGATTCTGTAAGAAGAGATGCAACAATAATTTTTAGAGGAGAAACGTTATATGATGGTAGATTAGTTCCAAATACAGTAGAAAATCCAATGTACAATGAAAAAGCTTATTCCAGTGCGAGTTTAGGAGCAGGAGATGGAGATAAAAATGTGAGAATTTTACGTTATGCTGAGATTTTATTAATTCGTGCAGAAGCAGCAGCGCGTATTGGAGCAGATGCAGCTACACCTTTAAATCTTGTTCGTAACAGAGTAGGGCTTCCTAGTATTTCTAATCCTACAGTACAACAAATTTGGAACGAAAGAAGATTAGAATTAGCATTTGAACATGATCGATGGTTTGATATAGTAAGAACGGGACAAGGTAAATCTGCAATGTCAGCAAATGGTAAAAATTTTGTTGTTGGTAAGCATGAATTATTTCCTATACCGAATGCTCAAATTATTCAGACTCCTACTATAGGACAAAATCCTAATTGGTAATTTAATGTATTTTAAAATATTAGTTACTACAACTTTAACAACTGTCACACTATTTTTGTGTGGCAGTTGTTCTAATAGAGATGTAGTGGATTCTTCTGTTACAACTATATCTGGCAGTCCAAATAATCCTGAAATTCCTGTTAATAATTATACCGACACCCAACTCATCGAAATGGTACAAAAGGACGCCCTTAAATACTTTTGGGATTATGCCGAAACGAATTCTAAACTGGCCAAAGAAAGATACCATACCGATAATCCGGCACAAGATGCTCACGTTGTTTCAGCGGGAGGATCTGGTTTTGGATTAATGACAATTTTGGTAGGAATCAAAAATGGATATGTGGCGAAAGCTGAAGCGGTTTCAAGATTGTCTACGGCACTTAATTTTCTACAGAATGTAAACCGTTTCCATGGAGCATGGCCACATTGGATGAACGGAAACAACGGACAGGTTATTCCTTTCAGTCAAAAAGATGATGGAGGAGATTTGGTAGAAACTGCATTTTTAGCACAGGGATTAATCTGTGTAAGAGAATATTTTAAAAATTCTACAGATGCTAATGAATTAGCAGTATCTCAAAAAGCAGATACGCTTTGGAAAGAGATAGAATGGAATTGGTACACTCAAGGTCAAAATGTTTTGTATTGGCATTGGTCACCCAATTATGATTTTCAGATGGATCATAAACTTCAGGGTTATGATGAAACCTTAATTACCTATGTTCTGGCTGCAGCTTCTCCTAACTATTCTATTACTAAACCTGTTTATACTGAAGGCTGGGCAAGGAGCGGTAGCATAGCTAATGCAGGTAGTCTTTACGGTAATCCGCTTGTGGTTTCACATAACGGAGCTGCGGGAAGTGTTGGTCCTATGTTTTGGTCACACTACTCATTTTTGGGACTTGATCCGAGAGGTCTGACTGATGATTACGTTAATTACGGAAATGCCACGACAAATCATGCTAAAATCATGTACCAATATTGCGTTACGAATCCAAAAGGATGGCAAGGATACAACTCTAAAAGTTGGGGACTTACAGCCAGCTATTCTAGACATCCTAATACTGGTGGAGATGATTATGCAGCGCACCAACCAAATAATGATTTGGGAATAATTACTCCAACGGCAGCATTGTCAAATATGCCCTACACACCTACGGAAAGTATGAATATGTTACGGTTTTTATATAATGAAAATTACAGTAAATATGTAGGCGTTGCAGGACCTTATGATGCATATTCTGTGCATTACAATTGGGTTACGCCGAGATATTTAGCCATCGATCAGGGAACAATTGCTCCGATGGTTGAAAATCACAAAAGTCAGTTTCTTTGGAATTTATTTATGAATGCTCCCGATGTAAGACAAGGATTACTTAAATTAGGTTTTCATTCTTCACAACACGGGTTTTAATCTACAACTTTACCAAAGTTTAAAATCTTTGACAAAGTTTATTACAAATAAAATTTAAAAATGAAAAAATTTGCACTGACGGGAATTGTAGCATTAACTATAATTTCCTGCACTACAACATCTTCTAATAATCATAATAATTCTAAAAACAAAACCGTTCCGGAGAATATTTCCGATGAGCAATTAATGAACAAAGTCCAAAAAGATGCTCTCAAGTACTTTTGGGATTACGCAGAACCAAACTCGATGTTGGGAAGAGAGCGTTATCACGAAGACAATATCTATCCGGATAATGACAAACATGTGATTACAACCGGAGGTTCAGGATTTGGATTGGCAACAATTTTAGTTGGGGTCGAAAGAGGTTTTGTACCAAGAAAAGAAGCAGTGAAAAGATTGACTACCATGATGGATTTCTTGGCAAAAGCCGATCGTCACAAAGGAGCTTGGTCGCACTGGATCAATGGTGAAACAGGAAATACCGTTCCCTTTGGAAAGAAAGACAACGGTGGAGATTTGGTAGAAACCGCATTTCTGACTTCAGGAATTCTAATGGTTCGCGAATACTTCAAAAACGGAAATGCTGAAGAAAAAGCACTCGCCAAAAAATGCGACGAACTTTGGAAAGGCATTCAGTGGAACTGGTACACAAAAGGTGGTGAAAAAGTTCTGTATTGGCATTGGTCACCCGAATATCAATGGGAAATGAACTTCCCGTTGCAGGGCTACAACGAATGTTTAATTACCTACATTTTAGCCGCTTCATCACCAACCTATTCGATTGATGCAGAAACCTACTACAAAGGCTGGACAAGAAACGGAACCTATCTTTCAGATAAAGAAAAATACGGACTTCCAATGTACGTGAAGCATAACGGAGCCGAAGACTACGGCGGACCGTTATTCTGGACTCAATATTCGTACATTGGTTTAGATCCAACGAATTTATCAGATAAATTAATTAAAAATTACTTCGATTTAAATAAAAATCAAGTTTTAATCGACTATAAATATTGCGTAGAAAATCCAAAAGGCTGGAAAGGGTACGGACCCAATTATTGGGGATTAACGGCAGGTTATTCAAGAAATAAAGATGGAAGTGTCGGTTATGATGCCCATTTCCCACAAAATGATCATGGCGTGATTACTCCGACGGCGGCTTTGAGCAGTTTTCCTTACACTCCCCAAGAGTCTATGGATTTCCTGAAGTTTATTTATACTCAAAAGCCTGAATTTATCGGTTCCGCGGGACCTTATGATGCTACTTCGATTCATTATAAAAATTGGACGACGCCAAGATATTTAGCCATTGACCAGGGAACAATTGCCCCCATGATTGAAAATTATCGCACCGGATTTTTATGGAAACTGTTTATGAATGCGCCTGAAATCCAGCAGGGATTAAAGAAATTGAGTTTCAAATCAGAAAAATATAACATTAAATAGTATTTTTAAGGAGCTTAATCCCGCTCTCCGCACTCGCTATTTTTTGGGTTTCGGGGGGGGGGGTGTCTCCGACACAAAACAAAAAAAAA